>JABXJU010000086.1 GCA_013375405.1 Candidatus Helarchaeota archaeon | reverse complement strand
TAGCCTGTGTGGGCTGTATGGCCTTTATTGGTTTTTTAGGCGGTATTTTACATCAATCGAAATCTCCCAAAAATATAAAATTTAATTACCTCAATATTTTCAAATTCGCTCTTATAGGATTGTTATATACTTTTATGTTTGATATACTCACCAATATTGTCTATGCCCATGTATATTATAGTGGGAATATACTCCTTGCCTTGATTTCAGGATTTCCATTTATGATAATCCATATTACTGTGAATACAGTTCTTTTTGCCCTAAGTGTGCCACCTATACATTACGCCGTCGCATCTATTAATTAAAACTATGAAAAAACTCTTTGTAAAACAAATTACAGAAGGGAACTTCTATCCTGATTAATAATCTTAAAACAATTTGTTCTAGATTGAAAGGTTTATTAGATAAAACTGTAAAAAAGAATGCTTCTGATGGGATTCTGCTCTCTGGTGGTTTAGATACAAGTATTATAGCCACCATCGCGTCAAAATTTATGTCCTTAAAAGCGGTGACAGTTGGGTTCCAGAATGCACCAGCTCCTGACATTAAATATGCTGCCTTAATGGCAAAAAAATTAGGTTTTGAGCACGCGGTTCATATCTTTGACCAAGACGAATTAATTGATGCTCTCCCCACCGTAATCAAGGAGACAAAGTCATTCGATCCTATGGAAATTCGTAATAGCGTAGTGATTTACATTGGATTAAAGGTTGCTAAAAAGAATGGAATTCGGTCCGTTCTGACAGGCGATGGAGCTGACGAACTTTTCGCCGGATACTCTTTTTTATTTGGTTTTGAAAAAGAAAAATTAGATTTAGAACTGAAAAAATTATCGGATATAATGATGTTTTCGTCGATTCCGCTGGCAAATATGCTTGGAATGGAAGCGAAAGCTCCATTTTTAGATTTAGAAGTTAAAAAATTCGCTCTTAGTCTCGATTCACACCTTAAGGTTCATAAAGAAAACGGTAAAATTCATGGGAAATGGATTTTACGTAAATGTTACGAGCGAATTTTGCCTAAAATCATCACATGGCGGATTAAAATCCCGATTGAAGTGGGTTCAGGAACAACAACCCTTCCAAACTTTTTCAATCAGAAGATTTCCGATTCGAAATTCCATGAGGCGCGAAATAAATACTATAATGAAGACTCAGTATCTATTCGTGACAAAGAACACTTATTCTATTATGAGATTTACAGGTCAACACTAGGGATTCCCCACCCAGTTAGTATGGATGGTAAAGTATGCCCTCGCTGTAACTCTGACGTCAGCAAAAGAGCAACATACTGCCGAACCTGTGGCGCGTACCCAATATAATTTTCGTTGCTTAGTTATAATATTTTCAAGAATTCCAAAATCCATTTAAGTAAAAATTTCATTTTTAAACTATGTCTCTAAATTTTCAATTGAACGTGATTGATGATTTAAATCTTGGACTGTAAATCAATGAAGAGCATTTTTGAACTGAAAATTGATGACATCCCACTCGAAAAAAAATATATAGAGCGGTTTAAATCAAGAGGACTCTCCACATTTTTCCCTCCGCAAGCCTTAGGAGCATTAACATTATTTAATTTGCCAATCATTGATAAAATTGTTGAAATTGACCAAAAAATCTATTCAGACTTTCAAATCCCTTTTTTTAAACTATTTTATGAGAAAGTCCAGCAAATAGACCTCGATAATCCCCCTGTTGGAGACAAATTAAACCATTTTTCAAGTTTACATGAGAATTATTTGTTTTGTATTCCAACAGGTGTGGGAAAAACATTATTAGGGATGTTAGCTGCAATAAAGGCACTCCCCCAAAAGACCTTATGGTGTTTTACATTAAAAGCCATTGCGAATGAAAAATATATGGACTTTCGAGAGTTATTTGAAGATTTGGGAATAAAAGTTGGTATCAAAACTGGTGATTTTTCATCAGAAAGAGATAGCTACCTTAAATATTATGACTGGATTGTCACTACACCCGAAGCAGCAGATAGCCTCCTCACTTCAAAACCCTCTTGGCTAAAAGAAGTAAAATTGGTAGTTTTAGATGAAATTCATATGGTTCGGGATACGGAACGGGGATTCAAATATGAAGATGTTGTAGCAAAGAGCCAATATCACAATTTTAATCTAATAGGGCTAAGCGCTACAATTACAAATGCCGTTGAATTAGCTCGCTGGTTAGATGCAAATCTAATTTATAGTGATTGGCGGATGGTTCCCCTTAAGAAGGGAGTTTTATACGGGCGACAAATCTATTATTCGAAGAAGAAAATGACTAGTTTTCGCAGGATTTCACCCGATGACGCCATCAATGCGGCAATTACTTTTCTTGAGAATGATGAACAGGTTCTTTGTTTTGTAGATAGTCGAATGCGTATCCAAGAGAAAGCGAGAAAATGTGTGAAGCTCTTACAGGCGCGAGGGTGGGTTCCAAATAATGACATTTCCATCCCCGATACGGAATCAGGTGTGGGTGAGATATTAAACGAATTGGTTAAGTATGGCGTAGCATTTCACATGGCAGGTTTATCTTTAGAAAATCGAAAAGCCATTGAGGATTTATATCGAGACGGATTAATCAAAGTAATTTGGGCGACACCAACGCTCGCGGCAGGAGTCAATCTCCCAGCCAAACGGGTTATTCAAGATGGCTATAAGCGCGCCTCTCGAGGACGATGGGTGATGCTTCCCGTTATAGAAATGCATCAAAGATGGGGACGTGCTGGGAGACCCCAATATGACAAATTAGGTTACGGTTACGTCGTTGCCCGTAAATCTTCGACCGATGAATCAGGAGAACGTCTAACAAAAGAAAAGGAAATTGCTCGCTTGATAGATAAATACGTGAATGGTACCCCTGAGCCCATTAGAAGTAAATATTTAGTCGAAACCAATTTATTTTGCAGTTTATTACGTTGTATTCGGGCTAATTATGCGAGAACTATTAATCAAATCTTGAAATATTATAAATTTACTCTTAGTAACATCCAATTTCCAAAAAGCAGGGAGATTATTCTTGAAGCAATCGAATTCTTAGTTGAAAATGGGTTTCTTAAACGAACGCCCAAAGAAATCCGGTCAACTCACTATGGGAATCTTACCTCAGACCTTTATATTCACCCTCTCACCGCACTTACGTATAGTAAAGCAATCGAATTGATTAGTGATAAACCAGATCCCATTACTCTCACCTTCATTGTTTGTATGGCTCCTGATGCAATCACATTACCCATCCGAGGTCGAGAGGAATCAGATTGTTGGAAATATTATGAGAACAACATGATTTTTTTTCCACTTGAGATAGAAGACTCGATTCAACTTAGGGCCGTAAAAACTGCCCTAGTCTTGGATGATTATAAAGAAGAGATACCCACAAGGACCTTAGAAGAAAAATATCATATAAATATTGGGGATTTGACCCCTATTGTTACCCGATTAGGTTTTGTACCTTGGCTTTTTAATGCATTTGCAAAATTGGCTGCTTATCATAAACGAACTGCAATCATTCCTCGGATTGAAGTATTGAAAGATCGAATTACATATGGCGTAAAAGAAAAACGTCTTCCATTGATAAGCATTCGATATGTTTCACGCGAGAGAGCCATTGCTCTTCAGAACGCTGGCTTTGAAACGGTGGAATCAATTGCGAATGCCGATTTAACAGAATTACGAAACGTTACAGTGAAAGGCTTTAAGCTTGGCAATTGGGCTGCTCGTATTCAGAAAGATGCCACCCGTTATTTCAAAATGGGGAAAGATCCAAGACGTGAATACTCCCCTGAAGATCTGAGTGCTCCACAAACTAAAATACCCAAGTTACCGAAAAAAAAGCCGCATTCTAAGATAAAACAGAAGAAATTAATTTTTTATGATTAATTTTAATCCACTGGTCTAATCCGTCCTGGCTCTGGCCTGTATAAGAGACCTTCAGCAGTCAGTTGTTCTATCGCTCGCTCTATATATGCACGCTGGAGATTTCTACGCCCGCCTTCTTCAATTACATCTTCAATTAATACTGCCCCCCCTGCTTGGCGTGTCATCTCATTGATCAAATCATGTAAAGTTTCTAATCGGTTACGCTGCGATGTTGATTGCCCCGTTAGAATTGTATCGATATCGGGCATTCCCGTTTCTTGATCTGTTCCCACTTGACGCAATGAATATTCCAATAACCGAATAGAGGCTTCTGCATCTTCAATGTTAACCTCCGACCGTAATGCCATGCGGGCATGTGCTTGCGCCAGGCGAATAAGCGCCCCCAATTGTCGAGCAGTGATCGGCACCGGAGCGTCCCGCTGATCACCCGCGCTCCGCTTCTCTATGTAAAAATTCTTTAATCGACTTGCAGCAGCTGGTGCGAGGTTTGGAGAAGATCTTTCCCTGGCATAATGAATGTATTTTCGTAATAATGACGCCTCTATTGGCGGTTCTACCTCCTCTGTTATATTCTCTATAATTCTATCTGCCATTTTGCTATCTTTCTCCGCCTCGGGTCGATCCTTCATGATAAAAATCACATCAAACCGTGATAGGATTGTCACTGGTAATTTCTTTATATTTTCTGCGACGTTTTTATATTCATCATATCTTCCAAAGGTGGGGTTCGCAGCGGCAAGAATCGAGGTTCTCGAGTTCAACGTGGCAACAATTCCTGCCTTGGCTATGCTAATCGTTCGTTGTTCCATCCCTTCATGAATAGCAACCCGATCGGAAGGATCCATTTTGTCAAATTCATCAAGGCAGGCAATTCCCCGATCGGCTAGCACTAATGCTCCTGCTTCCAGTGTAAAATCACCTGTTTCTTTGTCGCGGAGGACTGCCGCAGTTAAGCCCACAGCAGTCGTCCCTTTTCCACTTGTATAAAGTCCTCGGGGTGCAATTTTTGAAATATATTGTAATATCATCGATTTTCCAGTACCGGGATCACCAACTAGTAATACATGCATTTCACCACGGAATTTTGTTCCGTCCTTTTGTTCCCGAGACACACCTCCAAATAATTGGAGGGCGAGTGCCTCTTTCACATTTTCATATCCATAGATGCTAGGCGCAATAGAATGAATAATTTTTCGATGGATCCACTCATCTTGGGCGAGTTCTTTTATTCTCTCTTTTTCCTCAGCAGTAACTTCAAGGCGCTCCGTATCGATCTCAGAAGTATCTATACTATTTATCTCAAGAAATATGTGAAATGTCTTTAAATTCCCTCGCATCCCCTTATCTTGTGCAGAATAGAGGATTCCAACCCCCGTTATGCGATTACCTGGGCGTACAGTATCTACTAAATCCTCCTTGAGGTAAGCATCGAGGGATCTGGGGAGCTGCCCCGCCGGCAGTTCCTCCGGTTTTTCTTGAATACGAATTTTCTGCCAATCAATAAATTGCGAATCTTGAGCAATAAAGGTGAAGGGACCTTTCCGATTGCAGGCATTGTTTGGGCATTGATAAGGTTTGGTATAATATTCTCCTTGAGGTATAGATATTATTTCGTCACATGACCTGCATTTAAACACACCCACCGTTAACTGGGGCTTAACTTCACTAGTCCGTGTTAAGATTCCATTAACTGCTATAAGTTTTCCTATATGGTTGGCACGTATTTTTCGTAGATGTACTCTTTGTGCCTCAGGCAAATTAATATAACGCGCATGAAAAGTGTTGGCTGCATAATCTCTATCCTTTAATTCGATTATATTTTGAATTGCTTGTGCGGCAGCCTTCATATGTTCAACAGGTGTCTGCAATGTCCGTTTTGCCAAGGGCTCACCGGCAAAATTCAATACATCATCAAAATTAATTATAAGCGATTTTTCACCAGTATCAGGCATATGCTCGATTATATCTCGGTATTTCGTTTGCCCTTGTTCATTAATAAAATCCTTAAAAAATTCTTCATAGCGTGCAATCGGATCATAATCTTCCTCAGTCTCCATATAAAACCACTCTTTCAAACGCGGATCTCAATCTTACCTCAACCATTCTTGAGAGAAATACCTATTTAAACTCATGTGCGATACAGATAATATATCGATGTTGTTTAATCAGTAGGTACAGGCTAATTTTCCTTAATTATCTGGTATAATCCATTTAAAATTAGGAGAATTTATTTCCATAAAATACTCGCTGAATAGATGATTATATCAAGAACTGAGCTTCCCATTCTGTTAAAATCTTACGTAAGCTCTCATATAATTCCCGCTCTTCATTTGAACAGTTCTCAAGCATTTCCGAACTTACCTTTCCCGTTGCTGCCGCCATCCGTAGGAGCTTATAGAAACGGCGAGATAATACATCTCGTAGTAGAGATTTCATCTTTTTTATTTTCTGTAATACGAGTAAATCAGGATTTTTTTTATTCTGTTCCGTTAATTCAAGCAAAGTTTCATGAATTTTCACATAAAAGTAGGGATCTATTGGAGTTAGTTGAGATTTTGGAAGCTCACGATATAAGATTTTATGTAAATCTGCAGGTTGAATCGGCTTAAAATCTAAAAATTGGGCGTAATTCTGTTTTACTAAAATTTTTGCTTCCCAATAAGGTAATTTGACTTCATCTCCCTTCTTGTATGGTCCCAATTTCTCATCATCTGAAATCTCAAGGATCTCACAATCTTTTACCAGCCTTATCCGCACTGGCTGATTCCGCCATTCAAAGATGAAGTCTTTCACATTCATTCCCTTAATTTATTAATTCCTATTGGTATAATTTAATAAATTTGCATATTTTAACATTTATAAGATTTCAGCAGTACTCTCAGAGGATTGTTCTAAACCGTTTCTATTAAAAGTAATCTCTCCATTATGTTTTCGAAGAGGTGTATCATTTTGGTTCAAATCACAAACTTGAAATGCTTCCAATGTGGGAAAACCTATCCTCCCCAAAAAAGAAATGTTCTCTTTAGGTGCCCGGATTGTGAGTCAGGATTGAATGCCATCTATGATTATGACGCAATTCAAGTCACTTTGCTTGGAAACTCCATAATACGCGGGGAATTTAAGCGTGTGGAACCACATCATTATAAATATTATTCGTTTTATCCGATCAATGATGTTACCAAAATAGTCTCAATGGCGGAGGGTGGCACGCCACTTATTGAATCACAAAAAATAGCTCAAGAGATCGGTTGTTCTCATTTGCATTTCAAATATGAAGGTACCAATCCAACGGGATCCTTCAAAGATCGCGGATCTACCGTGGAGGTCACTAATGCAATAGAAAATAGAGCTTCATCTGTTATATGTGCGTCAACGGGAAACATGGGTGCATCAATCGCGGCATACACTGCCATGGCTGGAATTAAATGCACGATTTTAATTCCTGAAGATATACCGTACGAAAAGTCAATACAAATTTGTGCTTATGGTGCGAAAATAGTTCAGGTAAAAACAAATTCTTATCACACTGTCCAGCGATTATCTGAACAAGCAGCCTATCAATTCCATTATTTCTTACTTGGTGACTATATTCACCGAACTGAAGGGGAAAAATCAGTTGGATTCGAAGTTATTGACCAATTAGAGTGGAAATCCCCGGATTACATTTTTTGTCCCATTGGAACTGGAACCTTGATATGGGCTATCTGGAAGGCATTCATGGAATTCAACCAAGTTGGATTAATTGAAAAATTACCTAAAATAGTAGGCGTCCAAGCGGAAGGTTGTGCTCCGGTAATTAATGCTATTGAGAAAAAAACAACTAAAATCACTCCTATTAAGAATCCCAAAACAGTTGCCTCTGCCATTTCATGCCCGGACCCAATTACAGGAAGTGGGGCTCTCCTAGCTATTAAGAATTCCAATGGTCATGGTGTAAAAGTCACAGATGATGAAATTATCCACGCACGAAAGAAATTGGCCCGGATAGGACTTTTTGCAGAACCATCTGGCGTGGTGAGCTTCGCAGGACTCCTAAAATTCCATAAAGAACTAGACCTGCAAAATAAAATTGTTGTCTGTATAATTACTGGTCATGGATTAAAAGATGCCCAAACGGGCTATGATATCAAAAAGAGTGAAATAGAACCTGATATCAACGCTTTAAAGGATATTCTCCTTTAAATCACTGCTAATAGCTGCGCAATTGTAACAGTCACCGCTGATCCAATTAAGCATCCCGTCATCTTTCCTAAAGAGGCTTTCATAGGGGTTCGGGCTTCTTCTATTCCATGTTCTCGAAGTTTTTCAGAAATAGCTCCCTCAAAAAAGCCAGCAATTGCATCTGTTAGGGCATCTCCCACACCTGCACCTACAACTGCCCCGAGAGGCCCCCAAATGCTCCCAATCACCGCGAAAACAGTCATCATTCCAGTATCAATAAATCCAAAAATTATATCTGCTGACACTTCTTTTAGAATCTTGAATCCGCCTCTTATAATTAAGAGCCCTATCGGAATTACTGCTAAGAGGAAGATAAAAGGTCCAATGAAAATATTAGTCATTAAAGCAATGATCGTAGTAGTTAGAACTAAAAGAATCCCAATTATTGAAGTTAACGAGTCGAGTTTACTCAAATACATCACCTAACAAATTTAGATTAGAAATAAATTATAGACTTAAGAAATTTTTGTTTATCTCTTTCGTCGTCGGCTGAAATCAAGGTCGAGAGATTTAGGATGTTCGACTTGGATACGCTTGACTTCCTTTACCATAGCCTTTTTTAGCTCAAAGTCAGTTGGAATGACTTTTTGAGCTTGTGGTGAGGTAAAGGCTTCAACTTTCTGATTTAGGGAGTTAGAGACATATTCATAAAATTTTTCAATGACCGAATCAGGTTGAACTCTCTTTTGAATTTTTTCGGCTACCATCCTCGCGCCTTTTTCAAATAGTTCAAGGCGTTCTAGGAGCGCTTTTCTGTATTCACTTTGTAAGAGAACAGTTATTGCTGCATCATGAGATTTTCCACGAGCACGGCTATCTGGTATTGAAAAAACATATACCATTCCAATACCTTGTGAAAATGGGAGTACAGATGAAGCTTCGTGGAGGTCCAAAGAACGATCAAATCCAGCCCCTAATATTAACAAGGATTTTGCAGCAATCTCAAAAATATCCTGATCAGTCAGTGACTTTGGCATCCAACTCACGGCTGCTGGCCCTAAATCCCCTGCTTTAGAAAAAGTAATGGCGATAATTCGCTCATCTTCTGGTATTTTTCTGGGTTTTTTTGGAGTTGGCTGTAATGATTGAAGAAGGACGCTTCCATATTCCCGCGTTATTTGCCCAAATTTCCTTAATACCAAATTTTCCTGCGTCTCTGTAATACAAACAATAAACACATCAGGAGCGATCTTGTACATATACAAAAAATAATTTGAATTGGGCAAATCTTGTTTAATGTAATTATTGATGGGAATCGAAGAGTACTGCTTAACAATTCTTGAAATTAAATTATGAGAACTTTCAGAAAAATTGGAAGCAATAAAGTGCCCCTCGGCATCCAATATACCAATGTTCGTAGGTCGTATTTCATTCAATTCCTCTGCTATTTTATATACGACCTCTTTCATTTCCATTTTTCTTTGAACTCCATTTTTTTCGATTCGAGTCGACTTTTCGCTCTATAGATTGTTATGTTGTTGACTATTAATATTTTGTTTTTTCAATTTGAATTATTCAACTCCATGAGAGTTTAATATTTCTTGTTTTGAAGCATATCAATTATTTTTCTAAGGAATATAGAGAGAGAAAAACATTCAATATCCGCCAGTTTTATATATATACCAAATTTTTTAATCTTAAGAAATTTAACATTACCTAGGTGAAATACTCATGAGGGGTAAAGATGTGCGTTTAAGTCGAATGTTGGACAAAGGTAAAGCTCTAATCATACCCATGGACCATGGAATCACCATTGGCCCTGTACGGGGGCTTAAATGGAGTGAAATGAAGGTAACAATCCAAAAAGTAGTTCAGGGGGGAGCTACTGCTATTCTTCTTCATAAAGGAATTTTTCGCCTTCTAGAAGAAACCCCAAACTGTGGAATGATTCTCCATTTATCCGCGAGCACAAAACTTAGCGATACACCAAACTGGAAAGTTACAGTTGGGTCCATTGAGGAAGCTGTTCGATTAGGCGTTGATGCAATTTCAATCCATGTTAATTTAGGGAGTAAATTTGAAGCACAAATGTTAGAATCTTTCGGAAAAATCTCAGATGCTTGTGATAAATGGCAAATACCCCTTATTAGTATGGTTTATCCTCGTGGGATAAATATTAAGGACCCCTACGACCCCGAGGTTGTTGCCCATGCTGCTAGAGTAGGCGCCGAATTAGGTGCCGATATTATTAAAACAAATTATACGGGATCTTATGAATCATTCAAACCCGTTGTTGAAGGATCACCTGTACCTGTAGTTATAGCGGGTGGGCCAAAAGTAGATACTAATCGTGAATTTCTGCAAAATGTGAAGGATGCAATGAAAGCGGGTGCGATTGGCGTTGCGGCAGGGCGCAATGTCTTTCAACATGATAACCCTACTGGTATGGTCTCTGCCATTGCGAAAATAATAAAAGATAATGGTTCAATTGAGGAAGCACTACAACTTCTGTAGTTTTTTAGATATGAAAAAAGAGTTGATATGTATGAAAAAGATAGTTCTACACCTCGATACTGATTGGAATGCAATAAAAGAAACTGCTATTACTGCAATGACATCAGGAATTAATAATTTTTTGATTGAAAAGGATATTTCAGACAAACTGCGTGAGTTAGGGAATGTTTTTATTTATGCATTTTCAGAAACTCTTAATCCTGATATTCTCATAGATAAGGAAATAGATAAACAAAAAATTGAAGAATATTCAAAAAAATCTGAAAGTATTGGACATTGGATTACGGTTAAAGAAAAGAAGGATGAGCAAACTGCTATTAATGCTGCAAATCTGGGAAGCAATGTCGTAGTTATTAGTGCAACCGATTGGAAAATTATTCCTATGGAAAATCTAATTGCAGATCTCCATAAAAAGGACACTGAATTAATTGCTGAGGTCACCAGTGTCGAAGAAGCAAAAGTCATGTTTGAAACTCTAGAACTTGGCGTTGATGGCGTGGTTTTTAAACCTGGTTCAAGTGACGAAATAAGTCAATTAAAAGCACTCCTTAAAGAAGAAATAACTTTAGAATTAACTCCAGCTAAAATTGTCAATATAAAAGAAGTGGGCTCCGGCGACCGGGTGTGCATTGACACATGTTCATTACTTTCTATTGGAGAAGGCATGTTAATTGGATCTCAGAGTATGGGGCTCTTTCTAATTCACTCAGAATCCATACCCTCTGAATTCGCTGACCCAAGACCATTTCGCGTAAATGCAGGCGCAGTCCATGCCTATATTTTACTTCCAAACGGAAAAACACAATACCTCTCTGAAATAAAGGCTGGTAGTGAAGTCCTCGCGATTCACACTGATGGTGGAGGGCGAACCGTAACCGTTGGAAGATCCAAAATAGAAAAACGCCCCCTCCTCTTAATTGAAGCCCAAATTGGTGATACTATTTTAAAAACAATCGTCCAAAATGCAGAAACAATTCGATTGGTTAAAAGAGATAAAAATGATACTATTCCTATATCTATTTCAGAACTAAAAATAGGCGATCAAGTTTTGGTATATTTTGTTCCGAAAGGTGGGCGCCATTTCGGAAAGCACGTTGAGGAATACGTACTCGAAAAATAGTAGAGTTGCATTTTTTTATGATATGCATAGCTATAAGCTCCAAAGATGTAGCCACAGCAATTAATAAAAGCAGTAAAGCTATCCAACAAGAGGTTTCCCTCATTGAAGTCCGGGTTGATCATTTTGAGAATCCTTTTAATGCAGATTTTCTTAAATTGGTGAAAAGTATTGATTCTAAGCTTATATTGACAGTCCGAAAGCCCGATGAGGGTGGACAGTTTGCTTTTGAAGAAAATCAGAGACTTGAATTAATTCATAAATGTATTAACGCGAAGCCTTACGCTGTTGATCTTGAATTCAGCATAGATAAAGACAAATTGACTCGATTAATTAACGAAGCGAAAAAAAATAAGGTCAAGATCATTCTTTCATTTCATGATTTTCAGAAAACTCCTGAGATAGCACAAATGAAAGAAGTAATTTTAGACGCAGTTCAAAAGAAAGCGGACTATGTCAAAATTATTGGAACCGCTAAATCTATCGAAGATAATCTAAAAATGCTTTCCCTCCCGCAGTTTGCAAAAGAAAATAATATTCAGATAATAGCCTTTGCGATGGGTCGTAAAGGTACTATTTCAAGAATTCTTTCCCCTATATTTGGAGCAGCATTCACTTTTGCAGCGTTGGATAAACCGACCGCACCTGGACAAATATCTATTGGGGAAATGAAAAAAAAGTTAGAAAGTTTTACATCATATAACAGAGCGTGAACAAAAAAATGGGAATTACTGGAAAAACTCAATTGATTATTTTGATTGGGAATCCCGTTGAGCATAGTATGTCACCAAAAATGCATAATGCTGCTTTTAAAGAGCTAGGATTGGATTATGTTTATGTAGCACTTCGCGTCGATAATAATAAAGTGAAAAAGGCAATTGAAGGAATTCGTGCATTTAATATGAAAGGTGCGAATGTAACTGTACCTCATAAGATTAACGCAATGCAATATTTGGATGAAATTGATCCTGTTGCTGAAAATATTGGAGCAATTAATACCATTCTGAATAAAGATGGGCATCTATATGGTACTAATACAGATGGTATAGGTGCTGTACGTTCTTTAAGTGAAGAAGGCGTAGATCTAAAGGGAAAAAAGATTGTAATGATAGGCGCAGGTGGAGTTGCACGCCCGATATCTTATAATTTTGCCCCGGATGCGAAAGAATTCATCTTATTTGACATTGTGGAAAGTTCCGTTCAAACCCTAACCGACGAGTTAAATGAAAAACTCAAGGGAACGATACATGGTTATCAGTCAGATTCTGAAAAAATTGCGAAAGAACTCCAAGATGCAGATATTTTTATTAATGCGACGCCTGTAGGCATGTATCCCAAGGTTGATGATAGTGTGATTCCAAAGGATTTACTTCGGGAGGATCTGGTTGTGTTCGATGTGGTGTATAATCCTCTAGAAACTAAATTGTTGAAGGATGCCAAAGCTATAGAGGCAAAAGCCATCTCTGGAGTCATGATGCTGGTTTACCAGGGAGTTGCTGCTTTTGAACTTTGGACTGATAAAAAAGCTCCCGTGCCTCTCATGAAAAAGATGGTTTTAGAAGGCCTAGGTCTAATCTGAATCGTAGATCTCACAAATTTTTTCCATAACTTCATCTACATTCAAATTTGAAGTATCTATTTGATATTCTGTAGCCGCATTATAGAATGGCGCACGAAATTCTAGAAGTCTATGGATTTCTGCTAAAGGATCTGGTTTATTAAGGAGGGGACGTGTCTCTTTACCATCTTTAGAAATTCGTTGGAGTATAATCTCTGAAGAGGTATATAGGCAGATAATTATAGAACTCTGCTTTAAATAGTCAATATTAATTTTATTTAAAACTACTCCACCGCCACATGCAATAACAACCTCCCTTTTTTGACTGACTTCTTTGCAAATCTGAATCTCATATTCTCGAAAGCGTATCTCCCCATCCTCTGCAAATATATCTGGAATGGACTTCCCCGCTTTTTGAACTATCAGCTCATCCATTTCCATAAACTTTTTATCTAATCTTTCAGCGAGTCTAGCCCCGATCACCGTCTTCCCAGTGCCCATAAACCCAATCAGCGCTATATTTGATTTTTTCATAAGTCTTTACCAACCACTTTTTTCAAATCTCATTGAAAGTACATTCCAATATATATTTTCGTCATTTAGATTACACTTATTAAAATAATTAATAAAACAAGATGTATCCAAAAAATTTCATTGACAGAAGATATTTTTAAGGAGAAATCGCTAATGCTAAGAAAGGTCCTTATTTTCAAGGATAAAGTCACGATTTATGAGAAAGAATATGGAAAATCCTTGCCCGCTGAAACATTACATCCAGTGATTGAGTCACTAAAGGATTACTTAAGAAATTTTGTTGTTGATGTCCTTGAATTCATGCAGGTTATTAATTTCAAGATATGTTATGCTACTAATGTAGAATTCGGTTTAATATTCCTTTTAATTTGCGACCCTACAGATAGAGATGAACCAGTACAAGAGGAAATGAAATTTATTCGTCATAATTTCCTCGAGAAATTCCGAAATCCTCTAACACAAGGATCTACTGACTCTGCAGCATATAAAGATATAGAAAAGGATGTCACAACTAGTAAGAGCGAGTTACGACCAAAAATCTCGCTTGTAGGCTTTAGTGGTGTTGGAAAAACAACAATTACTAAATTAATTAAAGAAGAAGAACTACCAACAAGGCATATCCCAACTATTACAGGTTATATTTCGGAAATCGCGATTGGAGATTTTGAGATGTATCTCTGGGATTTAGCAGGACAAGTTAGGTATGCAGAGGTTTGGGCTCAATTTATGAGAGGATCCGATGTAATCATTTTAATCGTTGATTCAACTGAACACAATGTATATGAATCAAGGTTTTTTACAGAATTATGTAGGAAAGAGGCTCCCTATGCAAGACTTGCGGTTATCGCAAATAAACAGGACCTGACAGAGGCCATGTCTGTTGAACAAATTAGTGATATATTAGATTGTGGCGTTTATGGCTATAAGGTAACTCCCCTTGTTGCAATTGATGTGAATCAGCGAATTTATGCTTTAAGAGTTATGGCTGAAAGGCAGCTACAAATGCGAAAACTCTTGCAGAATTTCAATCGTTGGAAGATCGAAAGGGGGCACTAGAGGATGCCAAAATTGCTATTGAAAAAGGCTATTTAAAGGAAGCAGCTAAAGTTTTAGATGAAATTGCTGACTTATCCGAGCAAAAAGGGGATCCTGAAGGCGCGCAAAATTATTCCCGATATGCTGCCTTCATTCGTAGTCAAAATATGACCCTTACCCAAAAAATGAAATTAATTTTCAAAGCAATCCAAGAAAAAAGCGATGATTATCTCTAATCCCCTTTAAATTAAATTTTCCCCTATTGGAATCGATTTAAATAGTTGGGTTCTTTTTGAAGAGGGAAAAAAAGAGTTTAATTACTGTAATTAAGAGGCATTGAAGTTGGATATTGAGGTATTTCCTAGTCCTCGCTTAATGGGTAAAATTCGAGCTCCGCCTTCCAAAAGTTATACACATCGCGCCGTTATTATGGGGGCTTTAGCAGATGGAACTTCTATTATAAAAGAACCCCTTATAGGGCAAGATACTATAGCTTCCATACAAGCGATGCGCGCTTTAGGGGCAGAAATTTTAGAAGAGAGAGATAGACTCATCATAAGAGGTATTAAACAATTTCAAATTCCCGATAAAACCATCGATGTCGAAAATTCGGGATCCACAATTCGCTTTATTACCGCATTAACAGCCCATGTGCCAGGAACCGTAAAATTAACTGGGGATGCCTCAATTCAGAAACGTCCCATGGGTCCTTTGCTTGATGCTCTCACACAATTAGGAATTGAATGTCAATCTGAGCATAACGATGGAACGCCCCCCCTTATTGTTAAAGGAAAAAAATTAAAAGGTGGTCATGTTTCAATTCCAGGCAATATCAGCTCCCAATTCATTTCAGGGTTGCTAATCTCATCGCCTTTAGCCCAATCCGATGTAACTATCCAACTAACTACCCCCCTAAAATCTACCCCTTATCTTGCAATTACCAGTGATATGTTGAATAAATTCGGAATAAAGCATCAGTATGACTCCACACAGCGAATATATAAAATCCCAGGGAGCCAAACCTATCATCCTATTGAATTCACCATCCCTGGCGATTTTTCATCAGCTTCCTTTTTCCTCACGGCGGGCGCAATTCTAGATGGTAGTATATCGGTCTCAAATTTAGATAAAGAGGATCCTCAAGGCGACAAACAAATCCTCGAAATCCTAAAAGCCATCGGCGCCAATATTACTATCAATCATAAAGAAAAAATTGTGACAGTCAATAAAGATGCCTTGAATCCCTTTGAAATCGATTGTAGCGATATTCCAGATCTTGTCCCCATCCTAGCTGTTTTGGCATCGTTCATTCCTAAACAATCAAAACTTTTTAATGCAGCCCATCTACGAATAAAAGAAAGTGATCGATTACATACCATCACGACCGAATTACAGAAAATGAAGGTTGATATCAAAGAATTACCAGATGCGCTCATAATTAATGGGAGTTCTAGACACAAGGGTGCAGTTTTGGAATCTTACAATGATCACAGGATAGCAATGGCTTTGATCATTGCTAGTCTGCCTCTTGAGGAGAAAACTCTAATTAAAAATATAGAATGCATCAATGTATCTTATCCTTCCTTTCTAGAAGATTTAAAAAAGTTAGGTGGAAAATTCCAGCTGATTAATAATGAGTGATTTGTGCATTATTAGTAGTTGAAATCTTATCCTTCGATATTGACGAATCGTCTACCAAATGTTAGCTTCTATCATTGCGAAAGGGTAAATACAACAAGTGCATAAAAAACCAATTCCTAGACCTGGTAGGAAATTCTTCAAAAAAGAGGCCATAAATTCTCCCTCATGTCCTCGGAACCCACCTATCATGGCTGAAGTAATCAGTCCTGTAAATAAAAGTCCAAAAAGAATCCCACAGGTAACAATTATTGATATATGATGATACCATCTCATTTTATTCGCCTCTCACTATCCTTTTATTTGTCTGTATTATTATAAT
>JABXJU010000085.1 GCA_013375405.1 Candidatus Helarchaeota archaeon | reverse complement strand
TCTTTTAGCATTAAAAAGGAGGGCGCAGGGCAGATTGCAATAGTAGGGGTTACAAATTCAGGGAAAAGTTCATTGATAAAAATCTTAACGAATGTTGATACAGAAATAGCAGGTTATCCGTTTACAACTCAGCTTCCTGTAGTAGGAATGATGCCGTATGAGGATTTACTGATCCAGTTGATTGAACTGCCTGCAATTTTTGAACATATGAATGTTAAAGGAGGAAATGGTCGCCAGATTTTAAGTGCAATTCGAAATGCTGATGCGATTATTCTGATAGTCGATATTTCAATCGATCCCCTACCACAGATGAATTTAATCTTGAGTGAGTTGGAATCTGCAAACATTCGGCTAAACATGCGTAAATTACCGGTAATAATTACAAAAACTGGTTCTGGAGGAATCGTGGTTATATTTCAAGGAAAGAGAATCGATAGTAAGCGAAAAGATATTGTTGATCTTCTTTTAGATCGAAAAATTCACAATGCTATCGTAAAAATTTCAGATAATTGCAGTTCATATGACATTATTGATGCGCTTAATTATAATATTGCTAATATAAATGCGATAATTGTGGCAAATAAAGGAGATCTTGATGGCTCAAAAGAAAATTTTCGGACACTAGCGAAACATTATTCGAAACAATTCCAAATATTACCCATTTCAGTCTCGAAGAATCTTGGAATTCTCAATTTAAAACAAGAAATTTTTAAACATTTAGATGTTCTTCGCGTCTATAGCAAAGAACCTGGAAAAGGAGTTTCGCCGAAACCAATTGTTTTACCTAAAGGCGCAATAGTACAAGATGTTGCGAAACACTTACACAATAGATTCCTTAAAAATTTTAAATATGCGAAAATCACCCGTCAGCCTACGAAATCACAAGTTACCAAAAAGCAGGTTGGTATTAATTATGAATTACAAGACCGGGATATTATCCAATTTTACACATGATTCAGCTCCTATTTAACAGCCGTGGTGAAAATGATCAGAATCGAGGAAATATGGATTGGTAAATCAGAAGTCATCAAACTCTATGATTGGGTTGATGAAAATGAACCATATGAGGCTTGTGCATTATTATTAGGAACAATCAAACTAGGAATAGCCCATGTGGAGGAAGTAATTCTCACCCCAAATACCTCAAAATCTAGTGTCCATTTCGAGATCGACCCTGAATTATTGGTGAAGATACTTCTGGAAACTGAAGAAAAAGATAAAGTGTTAGTGAGTATTTTTCATTCACACCCAACTAGCCCGTATCCAAGTGGAATTGATATCCCCTATATGCAAAATTATCCCAGTACGGTATGGCTCATTAAAGGGCTCCCAAAGACTGACCCTATGCATGGATTTCAATGGTTTGAGAATAATATTATTGAAGTCAAAGTAAAAATTACTCATTAAATTTAGCCGCTCGATATTTCTAAAATAAATTCAAATAGTATAAATATTAATGAACTACTTAAAAGCATGAAATAACAATTCCAAGTTGGAGAAATTAAGAATGATTACTTTAGATGATGTTCTTGCCGGGTTTAACGCAGTTTTTTATTTTCTTGGAGAGCATATTAGTACATTGTTACTTATTGGTGGATTTTTCGCGGGCTTCTATTTCATCTATCGCTTTTTTAAAGGTAAACCAGAGGAAGGAGAAGATCAGCCAACTATTTTAAAAGTTATGATGTATTTAGGAGTCATTGTTGGCGTAATCATGATAGGTGGAGCAATAAATGCGTGGGGCTTTAAGGAGTTGCCCCAATATGATTATGAGGTATTTACAATTGTTCTAGCGATAATAGTAGGAATTGCGTTATTACTAAGACCCATAAAAGATGTTCCTTGGGCAGCGATAATCGGTGTTATTGCAGGTTCTATTGTTGTATTTATCTGCGCAAGCTACTTAGAATTCGTTATTAATGCGTTTGCTGATCTAATCGGGATTAATCCTTATTGGATCCTTATTATTCTATTCGTTCTAATCCTCTTACTGACTTACTTGGCGTTCAAAATGATAGAAGACCTTGGCAAGTTCCTTGGAGGATTGTTATCCGCGCGTCCCACGAGTTTTATTATAATGGTCGTTTGTGCAGTAGAAGCAATATTGGTATTTATGGGATACTCTCTATGGATATGGTAACTGGAACCTTATTTCAATTCTAACCCTTTTTTTTAATTTTATAATTTCAAAAATTTAGTGTTTTCATGAATTGAGAAGTGGCTGATTTTTCTTCTAATTGTTGTAATTTTTCTAGATCTTCTTTGATATCAATATCTAAGGCGAAGGCGGGGTTCTCCAGGATTTTATAGGGAATTTGACGTTGTGAGATAAGAGTAAGATTCTTTTGAAAGCTATTAGCGCCATACCATACTTGAACAAGATTTGGGGGTGATTGATAGAAGGCATTAGTCCCATCCTTACGTTGAGAGGGGATAAGAATAATAGAAAATTCAGATTTACCTAATTGTAATAATTCATCTATATCATTTGAGGTTATTAGGGGAATATCTGCAGGAATAATGAGGATAGAAGAAATGGGTTTGTTTTGGCACCAGTCTAAGGCGAATTGCACGGCCTGATTAGTTCCTTGTGCTATGGGTTCAAATAAATATTCAAGCTTCGGAAAATTCCAATTTTGGGTAATTTTAATAATTTCAGAATCGGGGGTAACAAGTAGGGTTTTGTCTGAAAGCTTTGACGTCGTTGTAGAAGCTAGGACATCTTTCAGCAACGCAAGAATTAACTTTCTCCGCTCTGAAGGGGGTAAAAAAGATTCGAGGCGTCTTTTTCCATTCGCCAAAGATTTTATGGGTATAATAGTATAATGCATTGATTAAGATTTATTACGAGTTGTTATATAAGTTTATCAAGTTCTTGCATCGCAACTCTAGCAAGGTTTATTTTATTGTCCAAAGATCGCATAATGGTATTAGTTACAACGGCGTGTATACCAAGATCTTCGATTTGGGGTTGTAGATTGGTGTCTTTCGTGTCAATTATTAAGGTATTTAATAAAGTAGCATAGTATTTTGCTATACCATAAGCAGAGACTTCGATATTGAAGGCTTGCATAAGCTTGTCAGCCGGTCCCTTTATAGGAGCGCCTCCAACAATAGGACTTATCCCCACCACTGGTAAATCTTTTAATACCGGGAGGAGTCCAGTGACCTTTAGTATTGGCTGGATACTAACAATGGGATTGCTTGGGCAAATTATTACGCCGTCCGCGGATTTTATAGTTTCAAGAAGTCCTGCAGGGGGGGTAGCCTCCTTAATTCCTTCGAAGTAGACGTCCTTTACAACTGCAGTTTTTTGATAACGGACAAAATAATCTTGAAAATCTAACATTTCTTGTTCTGTAACAACGCGTGTATTAACTTTTTGGTTGGTCATGGGAACAACATTTACTTCTATCTCCAAGAGATTGCATAATAATCGCGTCACTTCTGAAAGTGAAATTCCTCGCCGGAGGAGGTGAGTCCGGAGAATATGAGTCGCGAAATCTTTATCTCCGAGTTTAAACCAAGATTCATTTCCATATTGTTCGAGCATAGACAGGCAATGGAAAGTATCATTTTGGATCCCCCATCCCTGTGTTTTATTTGCAATCCCAGCTAAATTATACATGATAGTGTCTAAATCTGGACATATATACAGCCCATATAAATAGAGATCATCACCTGTATTAACAATTACTGTTAAATCCTTCGGATCTATGACCTTAACTAATCCGTCTAGGAAACGGGCGGCGCCAACGCCGCCAGCAAGCGCTACTATCATCTTAGTCTCAACAATCTATAGAACTAACAATATATTAAGCTATTGAATCCTCGTTTCATTCAATTATATGAATGAGATCCTCGAGTTGTTTTCGTTTAATGGGAGATGGCATCTCGTCAGGGATTCCTAGTGTTATAAACGCTTGGGGGATATAGGATGTAGGCAAATTTAATATTGATTTTACTAAATCAGGACAAAAAAGGGGGGCGCAAAACCAACAAGCGCCCAGACCTTTGGAATGAGCAACTAATAGCAAATTTTGAATTGAATTGGCAACAGATTGCACACCCATAAGCAATTCACTATATTGTCGTTGAGGGTCGGGGTATTGGTGCATATCGTCCATAATTAGGCATGCAATGATTAAGACGGGAGCTTTTAAAAATTGGT
Source organism: Candidatus Helarchaeota archaeon (assembly GCA_013375405.1). The sequence goes on along the minus strand of JABXJU010000085.1, from coordinate 12,677 downwards.
CAGTTGAATTCGCAATAATTTTTTGGATGTTAGGTTCTGGTAAGCCATCATTTCTTAAATCAGTCTCGTATCGAGATGCCATTGACTTTATCAGTTCATTCTTAAGGGCTTCATTAAGAAGGATAATGAATCGAAATGGTTGAGCGTTATGAGCATTTGCTGCATACCGGCAAAGATCCAATATTTCTAGAATTAGTTCTTTCGGAATCGATTGAGATTTATAACGTCGAATGCTTCGTCGTGTCTGTAGTACCTCTAAAAATTCAGGCATTGAAACCTACATCCTATAAATTCATATCAAATATAATGGGTTTTCCCCAGTTTTCTCAAAACTAATTTGCGAGATAGATTGGGAATCTTCTCGTCGCGAGCTCATCATCAATTAGTCTTCAGGTTGGAGCGGCGGAATCATCTTCCAAAACCTACCTCTAAAGAAATAGACCTAATATATCATAAAGTTTTTTCGGAAGATAATCCGAAAATTTTTTAAGATTTTCATTGGTATTAAACCTAACACGATTCTTTTTCCAATAGGACGTTCAATAGATGACGAAATCAGCGTATAAATACATGGCAGAAACATGGAAAAATTCGCCAGAAGACGATATTAAGCAAGTCATGTGGCAAAGATTAATAAATTGGCGGCGAGAAACAGCTATAATTCGAATAGATCGACCCACACGATTAGATCGCGCACGAAGATTGGGGTATAAGGCAAAACAGGGGTACATTCTTGTGCGAGCCCGAGTGCGTCGTGGAGGAAGACGAAAACCACGCCCGAAGCGCGGCAGAAGGCCCAAAAGGATGGGCGTTCGAAAATATACGCCGAAAAAAAGCATTCGCTGGATTACCGAGGAACGTGTACAACGTAAATTTCCAAATCTAGAAGTCCTCAATAGTTATCCTGTTGGACGAGATGGACGCTGGAAGTGGCATGAGGTCATTTTAGTTGACCCACATCATCCTGTCATTAAAAACGACCCCAAAATTAACTGGATCTGTGACTCAACCCAAAAAAAACGAGTGCATCGAGGTTTAAGTGGCGCTGGAAAGAAAGGACGCGGATTGTACCGCAAAGGGAGAGGCGCGGAAAAACTTCGCCCATCCATCCGAAAGCATCGATCCCGAGGAAAATAGAAAAAAAATTATTTTTCTGTCTCAAATAAGAGCATATGTATCTCACTATAGGGATCGCCGCGAAGAAAACAATGTATTTCTCTAACTTCTACTCGATAGTTGAGACCAATGTAATCAAATATGAGTTCAACTAAAGATCCTAATGCATATGAGATTATTTCCCCATAATTTAGATCCTTATATTCTTCCAGATTCAAATCCTGAATCACGCTGCAAAGCAAACATTTAGTAGATACAGTTCTATAATGGGGAACTCCATATTCATTATCGGGATCATCAGCAGTTATATATCGCGGACGAAGGAAGAACTTCTTGTAGTTCTTTCCTAGTATGGCATATAGCGCGACCTCAGACATAAAGGGCATATCATTGAGGTCTTTTGACATTATCAATCTCATCTGGTCCATGAAGTCACTTAGAAAAGTCTTTGCACTCTCCGCGAATTGTTCTTTCAATAAAGTTACCGCCTTTTCTAGATCCCCATCCAATATTTCTCTATACTTAATGACAGTTTCGCGAGCCATAAGGGCTAAAACATACAGATCCATCTTATCAGCTCGCCACCATAGCAATCTTTTACCAACACTCGCTATAAATCTTTGAAAAAAGCCAATTTTTTCTCTTACCATATCATACACCTTTCTATTAATAATTAAATGTACAGAGATGGATACAAAACGGATCCCCACTCGCTTTACTCCCGATTGTTTCAACCTTCACAGATGTGTACGGCAATTTCATCACTCCTTCTTTCGCCTTCTGATTTAAAAGCGCCTCAATTAAACCGGCCGATGCGCTGCAATATCGAATATCTTGATACTCAATAACTTCTCTTTCTGACTGGCACAACTTACAGTTCGTATCGATAAATTGGACGTTGAGAGGCTTCATATCAGCAGTACGATCTGCAATTCTATATTTTAATTTCGTATTCCAGACGATCTTTAATAATTGATTTACTAATTTCACTACAGTACGTGCCTTCGGTTTCCAAATTTCCATTAATTTTGTACAAATTCCTCGTCCGATATCACGTAAATCTTCTTCTGCTTGTGATAGGGATCGATGTTGTACGAGGAACCCTACAAGTTCTGGATAAGTCATCTGTGCAACTAAAAGTCGTACTTTTTTGCCAAATAAATCACTCGGAGTACCTGGACTATATTCTAAATTCATTTTTCTTCACCCTTATTTTCATTATTTGATTGGTTCTTGCACAAAAAGGTTTTGATCATACACGAAGGGAGAATAACTTAAGTTTAATTTTCAATATTTACTATACTATAAATAAACTGAGATAAATATGAAAGATATAAAAAAACTCGAGATTGAGGCGTATATTCAGGCAACGGAAGATTCTGAAAAAGTATTTACAGCAATAAGAAATATTATCCCTCCAGAAATACGTGACGATGAAAATAAATTCATAACGAATAATGTAAGAGGGGTCTATCATAATCCTATCACGATTGTTCGAGTAAAATATCTCCAAAAGGCAAGACAGATTGTTGAATATATTGCTAAACTTCTATCAGAATCTGATAAAAAGTATCTTTTTCAAACCATGAAGCGTCGAATTGATAAAGGAAACTTGTATTTGCGCTTCGGGAAGCAGGAATTATATCAAAACAAATTAATGATAAAAGAGATACAAGATATGGTAAAACTGCGAATTGGATTTTCAAGCAGATATTCGACCCAAGAGAAAATGACAGAGACCTTAAGAAAAATCGGATTGATTAAAGCATGAAGTATTATGACTTGGGAATAAGTTCAACTCTTTCGATAGGAGAAGATAATCCCGAAATTATGCTCGATTTAGCAATCGAGTTGGGATTTTCGGGCATAGGATTTGCGGATTTTAAAAATATTCCCCCAAAGGCGGTCAAGCAACTCCGAAAAAAATACCAAGGCAGATGCGGATTATATACACGCGCTACAATAATTCCGAAATCAATCAATGACATGAAAAAGTGGGTGAAAGATCTGCGTAATCGGGTTGATTTTATCGCAATTAAAAGTGGGAGTGATGAAAAAAATATCTACATTAATGCCATTTTGGATAAACGCGTTGATATTATATCATTATCAGAACCTAAAGAACTGGGAAGCCTGGAGTATGCCCATTTTAAAATGGCGCGAGAGAATGTAACCGTGGTAGAGATATCAACTCAGAACTTAATTAGAGAAGGAATTCAGAAATCGAGGCTAATGCGTTTAATGAATAAGTCTTGTGCACAACTAATCCGATCAAAGGCACCCTTTATTATTAGTTCAGGAGCACAGTCAAAGTGGGAATTAAGGGGACCAAGGGAGCTAGTAGCTTTAGCAGGGCTTGTTGGGATACCAGAAAATAGCGCATTAGCTGCAGTTTCTACTCATCCCGAAAGGCTAATTCGTAAAAGTGAGATGGTTCATGATCCAAATTGTCTTATGGCCGGCGTTCGGGTGGTATCATTAGAGGAGGAGGAAAATGGAAGCTAAAGAACGTCAAAGGTATATCCTTTTTAAGATTATTTCTGAGGGGATTATTGAAGAAAAAGCACTAATTCGTGCTGTTTGGAGACATTTGCTTCAATTATATGGAGATTTTGGGACTAGTCAAACAGGGTTGTGGCTAACTGAATATGAAAACAATAGTTATGGTATTATTCGAACAAATGTCCAAGCATTGCCGATGGTTCGAGCGACCTTGGCAATTATCCGTCAAATTGAAGGAAAGAATTGTTTGTTTGTTGTTCAGGGGGTCTCAGGGACGATCAAGTCGCTGAAAAAAAAGCATATGTCAAAAATTAAGATAGAGTCTCAATAATTTTTTTTGCAATTAGATAAGCGATAGTTCTCTGAGATTCTTCAGTAGAGGCACCAAGATGTGGGGTGCAAACAACATTGGGTAGATTTATTAATTCAGCATTTACTGTTGGTTCTTTCTCGTAACAATCCAACCCTGCACCCAACTTACCATCTCTCAGGGCGTTATAGAGCGCTTTTTCGTCGACTATCCCCCCTCGGGCGGCATTGATAAGGAAAGCACCATCCTTCATTATCTTTATATTTTCGGCATTTATTAGATTTCTACTCTCGGGCGTTAATGGTGTATGAATCGTGATAATATCAGCCTTACGCAACAATGTATCAAGGTCAGGTTCAATATTCGCTCCTAGTTCCTTTGCTTTTAACATCTGTTCTTCGGAGATATCAAACACTATCGGATTCATCTCAAATGCACTGGCACGCTTTAAGACTTCTATTCCAATACGTCCTGCACCAATAATTCCTATTATTTTTCCGCGTAGTTCCATCCCACGAAGGCGTGATTTGGCCCATTTTCCTTCTTTCATCAAATGATCGGCGATAGCAATATGACGTAAGAGAGAAATAACTAAACCCATCACGAGCTCAGCAACAGTAACGCTGGGAGCTTCTTCGGCATTTACAACTTTAATATTGTGACTTCTTGCACATTCCACATCAATTGTATCCAGACCAACACCAGCTCTGGCAATAATTTTCAAATTGGATGCTATATCGATCAATTCTTTCGTTATTTTTGTCTTACTTCGTACGACAATAGCATCGATATTACTAATTTTAGCTTTCAATTCCTGCGGAGTGATTGTAGGTATTTCCTCTACATCTAGTTCTGCATCATGCAACATTCTGCCACAGTCTGGATGAACACCATCTAAAATAAGTACTTTGCCAGTCATTCGGGATATATCCTTAAGAATTCAATAATCTTAGGTTAAAAAAGCATGCAATATTTTTAATTGTTGTCTAAAGAACGAATGAAATTATAAAGGTAAGGAGAAAAAAGTTAGTTGAGAGTGATACTACAGATTTTAGAATAAATTTATTAGGTGTTAAAGGCAAATGGCAGAAGAAATATCCCGCAAACGATTGGCAAAACGGAGAAAAAAGGCAGAGCGGCGAAGGTTGCAAAGAGAGCAAGAAGAAGTGGATAAGAAGATGAATTTTAGAACTGAAATATTAATGAAGATTGGTATTTTTGCCGTTTTAGCTTTCATTCCAATAGATTTTTTTGTAAAATTTTATCCGATCATTACTGGTACTTTATTGACCTTTGAAGTTGCCGCCATCGCCTTTATATTCATAGAAATTCTCGGAATCCTTTTCGGGCTAGGTTTATATTATGCGGGAAAAAAGATGACCCGAGATACTGGAATATATAGCGGGATGTTTCAGATTGATGGGTCGATTATTGGGATAGTTAGTATAACGATATTTTTAATTGCAAATCCACTCCCTTATACTCAAGCGGATCTTATTGTAAATAGTCTATTTTATGGTCTTGAGACTATATCATCCATTGCTCTTTTGATTTTTAGCCTACTAATTGCTTTTTTCTTTATTATCGTAGGATCAAACAGCCAAAAACAGCCATTAAAATATATTATCATGATAACTGGAGTTCTTTGGATTATTGAACTATTCATTCCTATATTTATCCCTGCCCCAACTGCTGATATAAGGCTCTATAGTATTATTGCGGGATTAACATGGGTGGTTTATGGATTGACTGCGTATTGTTTTTGGAAAATAATATCTGATTATGAAGGATTGAAGCCGTTGGCTGCTGAACCCTATCGGATTAAATAGGCGATGGAATGTTAATTGGACTAGTGGGAAAGCCTAATGCTGGAAAAACCTCGTTCTTGAATGCAGCCTGTATGACAACTGCAAAAGTTGGGAATTATCCATTTACAACGATTGAACCAAATCCTGGCACAGCGTATGTAACTGTACAATGTCCATGTAAAGATTTGGAAGTAAATTGTGAACCAAAAAATTCAATGTGCGTTAATGGGACGCGGCTAATCCCTATCAATCTGTTAGATGTTGCAGGATTAGTTCCAGGGGCATGGGAGGGAAAAGGCTTAGGGAATAAGTTCCTAGATGATCTCAGAAGAGCAGATGCATTAATACATGTGGTAGATGCAGCCGGGGCGACGGATGCAGAGGGACAGAGCGTGAAGCCAGGGACCTGGGACCCAGTGCAAGATATCGAATTTTTAAATCACGAAATTGTAATGTGGTTAAGCGAGATTGTGAAACGCGATTGGAGTAAATTCTCACGGCGAATTGAGGCAGAAAAAATTTCCCTTGTAGATGTAATGGTAGATCGCCTTTCAGGGTTAGGAATAACGAAGAAACATATTCTTAGTGCTGTAAAAAAAAGTAATCTGAACGCAGAGAAACCAGTTGGTTGGTCTGCTGAGGATATCCAGCATTTTACGAAGATTCTTCAAGTAATTGCAAAACCTATTTTAATTGTCGCCAATAAGATGGATTTAGGCCCAGCCAAAGTAAATATTACAAAAATGAAAGAACTTCTGGACGAAATAGTGCCAACATGTGCCCTAGGTGAATATTGGCTTCGAAAATACGCAGAAAAAAATATTATCGAATACCAACCTGGAAATAAGGAGTTTCAAATTCTAGATACGGGTAAATTTTCGGAAAAAGATCTTAAAATCTTGGATAATTTAAAAAATCTTCTCTCGGATTTTGGTTCTCTTGGAGTCCAAAAGGCATTGAATGTTGTAGTTTTTGAAATATTGGATATGATTCCAGTTTATCCAGTATATGATGTCCAATCTTTATCTGACAAGGATGGACGCGTCCTTCCAGATGTTTATTTGGTGAGCCGAGGTACAACCCTCCGTAAATTTGCTGGAAAAATCCACACGGATTTTGAAAAATATTTCATCAATGGGATTGATGCTCGAACCAAGAAACGGTTAGGAGAGAACTATACGGTAAAAGAGGGCGATATAATAAAAATAAACGCGGCAAAATAAACTAAATTTTTCCTTTTTTACGTTGAAGAGTCTCTAGTCCCTTAGATTTTATTTTAGAAATGAGTTTGGTAGCCTTGGGATGATTAACCTCCCCTCGTTTTTCAAAATATTCAATAATTTCAATGGCTTCTTCTTCGGTTTTACTTCTACGGAGTAAAGAGTCCAATGTGGGTTCCTCAGGAGGGCGGATATCTTCTTCTACACATTCTTTAGTATCCCAACGAACTGCGTCCATTGGATAAATAAGATCAGCATCTTGTAGCTCTGCTGCAAGATGAGGAAAATCTAGTCTAAATTGATCACCATCGTATTCAATTCCATCAACGGTCTCTAATAGATCAACATTTTCTCGTTCATAGAGTGAAATATTATCATCATATTGATTGGGAATACATGGTTCTGTTGGAGTTCTTGATTGAACGACATTTTTATCGATAAAGTCATTTTTAATTATTTTTTTTCTTCGTTTTTTACTCGTTTTGCGTTTCTTCTGTGGCAAATAGCGTACCTCTATCAAAATTCTATTAAAATTCTCATTAATAAAGATTATTAAGATCGTAATCTTAAGTAGTAAAAATACAACTATCAATTGAATTAAAGAAAAAATTGTGGTGAGTTATTTTGGAAAAACGACCTCATAAATCAACTTGGAAGACGCGGAAAAAAAGTGAAGATGATTATGAAAAGAAAGAAGAAGTTCGTATTATGGATGTAGAATTTAGGCAGAAGCTAAATAAAATAAAAACTTATGTTATGATTACGGCTGTAGTGCTGGTTGTTCCTGTAATTATTTATTTTTTCTATCCCCCAATTATGCTTTTCGTCCCTTTTATTAATTTAATAGCAGTTTTTATTGCTGTTTTTATGATTTATTTTCCAATTTCAGACGTATTGAAGAAGCCGAAACAATAAAAATAAAAAATTTAGGTGGATCCATGAAAATAAGCGAAATACGGCCTGATATGACTGTTGACATTAAAGTCAGGGTACTCTCGATGGAACAACCCCGAACTGTCCGATCAAAACGAGGGATGCCGTTACGGGTGAGTGAAGTGATGATAGGGGATTCTTCAGGGCGAATTCCACTCACTCTTTGGCAAAAGCAGATATATTTAGTTAAGCTGGATGATGTCATAGAAATCACAAATGCTTGGGTTTCAGAATATCAAGGCATCACGCGGGTATCTTTAGGACGGAGCGGGAAACTGACAGTTGTCGATGACCCAGAATTTCCATCAATCCATGAGCTTTTAGAAGATCTCCGTGATAATTCTCAATCGTGAGTTTTTTGATAAAGGATTAGCAATTTTTTCTTTGCAACATTAACCTCGATAAAATCCCATGGGAGGTCTTCATCAAAAGTGGGACGAAATTTTTGAGATTTTTCAATTGAATAATTTTCTTCCTTTAAAATCTTCCGCCAAGCGCCCAATGATCCTCCATTTTGTAAAATCTTTACTAGAAGCTCTCCTATAAATTCCGTTCCTCGCGAAAGGATACCTTGGATTCGAGCCCAACGTGGGTCTAGGAAGTTATAATCATAAATCTTTAATTTTTTAATGTGTTTTTGCAATGATTTTATTATTTTTTGAAGATGAATTAACGAGATGGGCGGTTCCCATTGAAATGGGGTGTGAGGTTTCGGGATAAATGGATTTATACTTAAATGAATGTGTTTAGGAGGGTAGTATTTTTGAGTCACTGTATTAAGTAATCCTTGTATGGCCTCAATATCTTGAGGAGTCTCTGTGGGGAGATTAATCAGAAAATACATTTTTAAATTCGCTATTTGGGCGTTGGAGAATTTGGCTAAGCTATCTAAAAGAATTTCCTCAGGAATAGTTTTTCCTATAGCAGAACGAAGTCGACTAGATCCTGCCTCTGGGGCAATTGAGATTGTTTTTACGCCTAAAGAATTTAATAGTTCTAGTAGTTGTTCAGAGAAAGTATCGATTCTCATTGATGGAAGAGATAAGTTAAGACTCTGTTCTCCAATGAACGCACATAATTCTTTTAAATGAGGATAATCTGAAAGGGAAGATCCAATAAGGGATATTTTATCAACCTTTGAATATTCAATACCATCCAAAATGATCTGTTTTAAGGTTGATAGAGAACGAACCCGCATGGGAAGTCCTTGATATCCAATTAAACAAAATCTACATCCCCTTGGGCATCCGCGAGTGACTTCAAGTAGCAAACTCTTTCCGAATGATGAAGCTTCGGAAACAATCTGTTTAGTTGGATGAGGATAATCGTTTAAATCTTTTGTAACTATTTTAGGGATTTTCTCGCCTTCGTGATATTTTGGAATGAATAGCCCGGGTATATCTAGAAAATCATGCAGATCTTTATGCCCCTTTTTATATTCGCTCAAATAAAAAATAAATTGATCTAAGATAGGTTCAAGATCCCCTAATACAAAGATATCTACAAAGGACGATAAAGGTAAAGGATTTTCTAATGCGCAGGGACCTCCAGCAACAATGAGATGAGAGGTGCGTTTTTCAGAGGCTATAGGAAGTCCCGTAAAAGAAAGTATCTCAAGCATATTCATGTAATCTAGCTCATATTGGAGTGAAAAACAGATGATTTCAAAGTTTTTAAGAGGTTGTCCTGATTCTATAGAAAGTGGGGGTTTTTTGGGGGTATAATAAAATCGTTCACATTGAATATTCTCATATGAATTAAATAAAGTATAAATTAATTGAATGGCATAGCATGCAATCCCAGCCTGGTAGAGGTTGGGATAGCAAAGGGCTATCTTTATTTCTACTTTCCGAAAATCTTTACGGATTGTATTCAATTCCTTCATTATATGTATTGAGGGGAAATTATTTTTTTAAATTTGTGTGGAAGTGTTCAAAACAATTTTCTTCTTCTTTCCGTCCCTATGATGATGCTGACAGGCGTGATAGTAGATATAGTAGTGGGTTCGGTAACTTAAGCCTATATTACCCTTCTTTTTGTCTAAAATCCTAAAAATAATTAAATATTATATTTTCATGGCTGCATATTGTCTATTTTATTATTAATCACGAATTTCCACTCGTTTGGCATCCCTCTATTTTTAAAAAAATATATATTATACCATTACAGTGGTATTATTACCTATCACGAGATCTTTTTAAATAGGAATGAACTCGTGTTTTTAGTTATTCCTTCCTCGCTGTAAAGATGAGTTCTTGAAAGAAATTTACATAGAAGTTGAGTATTATGAAAATTCTCAATATTTTAACAAAGAAATCGAAGTTTATTTGTCTATTTCTATTGGTTCTTCTTTTCATTCAAAGTTTTATGAGCCATTCTTTAGCTACTACTGCTAGATATGCTCAGAATTATGATGATACGACGCCAGAATTTAATCGTCGAGTTTGTGATGATACCTTTGGTGATATGCAAAATTTGAGCGTTACATATAATATGAGTGAGGGAATATGTCTCATAAGAGGGACCAATTTTTCGTATCTTAGTATGGGCGCTGGGCCACATAGTGTCGATCTCCAATTCGAGGGTGATGCCTTTTCTGCTAATTATACTGATACCGGTATCCCTTTTGCGGACAGTGATTCATGGAGGATTTTTTACTGTGATGGTCCGATCTATCTTCTCGATGATGATCCCGCAGTGAATTTTATCGGCACCCAACCGTCGAGCATTTGTATTCAAATTAGTGGAGATACTGGAAACAGTGGGAATAGTTATTATGATGCTGGATCCGGTTGGACGCTTGATACCATCGAATATATCGTGGATCTTATTTACGAGTGGATTCTTCTTCTGAACATTTCAGAATCAGTCTCTGGAAGTATCACAATTTCAGATAACATAGATGCTTATTTTGTGAATCTAACAGCAGGTGTGCCCTATATGTTTGTTTTAGATCGGACGTCTGGAACTGGGAATCTTAGCATGCGTTTGGTCGCCAACCAGGAACTGACTAACAACATACTTGCCGACTCATCTGGTACGTCTGATCCAGAATACCTAGCTTACACCCCATCTACCAACGGGACCTATGTATTACTCGTTGAAGCTGAAACAGCGGGGATTGATGTGGCAAATTATAACATAACTTACATGATCGATAATCTTCCGACCTCAAATCAGCCAGGTCCTGTAGTTACGACTAAACTCGGTACGGAAACGGTTGATTGGATTCTCTCGGATGATTTTGGTTCCAGCTATTATCGGGTGTTGGTCAATGCCACGCCTTCCATGTGGTATACTTGGATAAATAATACTAACTTGCTATTCCCAATTAACCGATCCGCCCCCGGGAACTTCAATTATACAATCCAATATAATGATACTGGGAATAATTGGGGTGTACCAGATTCTGTCACAGTAACTATCCTAGATAGTCCCCCAACTTCGGACAGTCCGGATGACATAACAACTCCGGTAAATAGTTCAGCGACAATTCCTTGGAACTTGACAGATGATTATGGAGCGGGCTATTATCGAGTATTTATAAATCTGTCAGCTAGTTCCTGGCAGCCGTGGTTAAATAATACACCTGTAAATTACCCAATCAATACAACAGTGGGTGGCACTTTTGATTATGTAATCCAATTCAATGATTCTGCGGGTATTTTAGGTGCAACTGATTGGGTTATTGTAATTATTCAGCCAGATTCCACTCCTCCGACCTCAAATAGCCCAAATAACATAACGACAACGAGATCAGGAACCGAGACCATTGATTGGGTCCTCACAGATAACATTGCACGGGGTTATTATCGTGTTTTGGTGAATTCCACGCCCTCGAGTTGGAATACTTGGACCAATAACACGAACTTGCAGTTTTCAATCAATCGAACTGCCCCCGGAGTGTTTAACTACACCATTGTTTACAATGACAGTGCGGGCATATTGGGCTCACCGGACACCGTTTTCGTGACGATTTTGGATAATCCCCCGACATCCACCCAGCCATCCAACATAATAACTTCCACAACTAGCTCTGCGACAATTCCCTGGAATTTAACCGATGATTATGGAGCTGGGTTTTACAGGGTTTTAGTAAATTCTACCCCTGATACCTGGCAGGCCTGGACCAATAATACTAACTTAAATTTCCCAGTTAATACGACAGTTGCTGGGATCTTCAATTATACCCTCCAATACAATGATTCAAAAGGCCTATTTGGAATACCCAGCACCGTTATTGTGACAGTTCTGCTTGATGCGCCACCTACATCAAACCATCCAGCTAATTTTACAACGTATGTTGGATATTCCGAGGCAATTGGGTGGATTTTGACTGATGATGCGGGAGCTAGCCAATATCGAGTGTTGGTTGATGGAGCTCCTGGAGCATGGAACGGTTGGACAAACAATACTTCGATAGATTATCCGATTAATACAACAATAGCTGGTAACTTTAATTATACAATAGAGTTTAATGACTCTGCGGGATTAAAAGGAGTTCCAGATACGGTCATAGTTGTTGTGGATATTGATGACCCGCCACAATCCTTTCAGCCATCGAATATTGTAACATATGTCGGATACATTGAGACAATTGGGTGGATCTTAACCGATGATGTAGGTACTGGTTCGTATCGAGTGTTGATCAATGGGAGTCCAGGAGTATGGAGCGCTTGGATAAATAATACATCTATAGATTATTCCGTCAATACAACGATTACCGGCACGTTTAATTATACAATCCAGTTCAATGATTCATTTGGATTATTGGGCACGCCGGACACC
>JABXJU010000356.1 GCA_013375405.1 Candidatus Helarchaeota archaeon | reverse complement strand
TTGGAGATGATAGATGATACTAATCTTAATATTAGTCTCACTGATTATTATAAAGATCGTGGATTAGAAAATGAGATGACTATTTATGTGTCCCTCTTTAGCGAGCTTCATAATAAATATTTGAATTATCATGATTTACAAGTTGATTTGACTAATGATAATATAATTTTACTAAATTGGACTGTTGCCCAAGATCCCGATGTGAATTTAATGGCCAATCTTGAATCATCTCATTACATTTATGAGGTGGATCAATATAAGGCGATGAGTAAGGGTAAGGTTAAGCAAGTATTCGCCATTCTGAATAATACTAACAGTCTAACCTATTATTTAACTGAAGATCTTAATGATCCTATCGACGGATGGCAGGATTATGATACCTTAATCATGAAAGTTGGGTTCTTGAATCCCGATGTGCTTGATTATTTAAATGTTTCCTTCTATTATGATGAGGAGGGAGAGCAATATATTGGTTCAACTCAGATATCAATGGAAATGGTTGATGAAGAATCGGGTGCTGTATATATAAAATTACCAGATTCAAATGATTTCAATAAATTTACCGTTCAAAACAATGCTCGAATTGTGTTTGATCCTGTATTTTATGATGATGAAGACTTTCAAGGAGATTTCTATGGTCAAGGACTTCCAACTGTAGAGACCATTCAATGGAGTTCTGAGGATGTAGAGGGTGGATTTTTAGGTATTGATCTTACTCGTGAAATTTTCTCCTTAGATCAGAGTGTATATGTATTCAATGATCTGATGGAACTTGTATATGAAATTACCGATGTTGGAACCAGAATCGAGGTTCTTAACATTTATGATAATAACCAGAATTACGAAGTCGAATATAACAATATAACTCTTCCCGAAGTCTTTATTGATACCAAAGGCAACACGACCATCATGAGAGATGGTGATATTCTCTATCTGAAATATAATGCCACGTTAGAACAATCAATTGGCCTTAGTATTGAAGATATAATCCTTCAAAGAGCACCTTATATTGAAGATCATGATGCTCCTGTATATTCTCCTTTAGCTGAGATCTCTCTTCTTGGCATTCATAGTGACGGAAATGAATATAACTCTAGTGATTTATATGATAATCGGGAGAAACTGGTCGCTTGGGAGATTCCGTTAGATCTAACTCCATTTGAGAATGAATACTTAAACACCTATCGTCAATGTGTTATTAACATTACGTTTGATGATATTTATTCCAGCTTTAAGGTTTTAGATGAAAATAGTGTAGAGCATGCCTATATGACTGATATTTTAATTACTTCTAATGATCCCCGATACCAAGTTGTTGTTGATTCAGTATTTATTTTTGAATTTGATGAGAATGCCACCTTATATGATTCAGAAATTTTTGATGTATATCCAAATAATCATTTAGTATCGTTTTATTTTGGTAATTATTCCGATATTTATAGTGAATACAGAACGTTAGATACGGGTAGTTTCTTACCGCTTTATTATGATGATCCAACCATAAATGAGACCTATTATTTTGATGCATTCGATAGTGCTGGTAATTGGTATTATTTTGACTCTCAGATGTTTGGTATCGAAGAACAGACAGGAGTATATACCCTTGGTTGGGAGTCTGGATTTGCTGGTGAGTATTATGCTACTTATGAGGATTATGTTGCTGATATTCTTAGTTATCGCTATATGAATGCTGAAGAGGTTCCCGAAGAGCTTGCTGAGTTATATGATTATTACAACCCTCATATTGATAAGTTTAGGTATTTATACATTTCATGGGCAGACCAGAACGCATGGGAAGAATGGCACACTATAGAAGCTCCAAATGTAAATATTAGCTCCCTTGAGGTTGTGTTTGAGTGGTATAATGAGACCGTAGAGGAATATCAATCTGTATCTTATGATCAATCTTCAGATGAATTTGAAGCTAGAAATATTGCAGTAGAGATATTTTACCCCTATGATAAAAATATGCAGACGGCAAATTTCACTTTATCACAAGACTACAGTAGCGCTGTAGACCTTGATACCTATGCGATCGAGGGCATATTTTTCAACGAAATTTCGCACGATTTTGATCCAACTGATGTAAATATATATGCAAGTGAAAGTTTGATTGAAATTTCGGCTCCAAGTGGCTTTAATTTGGATGCTTTTGAGAAGATTATTGTACTATTAAACTTTACAGAAGGTGCATATTCTGATTATGCTCAATTTAGGCTAAAAAATAATGCAATTAGTAATCATCCAGAAGCACCAGCATGGACTAAAAATGATTCATTTTATGTTGATTTTGAATATATAGATCTGGATTACTTCCTTCTTGTTGAAGATTATGCAGTGGGTTCTGAAGATTCTTTATTTGGTTACATTCCTTATTTTAGAAACGCAAGATTTGTTGATTATAATGAAGTTCAATCAGAGTATGCTGTCAATATGGGTGAGCAGGTATTTAATTTTGATAACTTCACTAAAGTTGATGATATTAGAACTGGTTTAGAGCTTCATGATTATGATTTAGATTGTGAGCATGAGCTTGTCATCAAAAAGATGATATTACACAAGATGGACAATATGATTCGTTCAAATATGGATATGTTGATCCTGCCGGTGAGGTTACGTTCCATACTTTGATCCAGGAGGCAACTTCAACTGAATTATATACTGAAAAGACAGGAGATAT
>JABXJU010000355.1 GCA_013375405.1 Candidatus Helarchaeota archaeon | reverse complement strand
CGGGATAATGATAAAGGAACTCTCCAGCATCTACCTAGACAGGGGTGGTGAACCCCGCTGCATGAAATGCCTCCTTGAGAGTAACCCTTACCCTAGCCCCCCTTTGTAAACTCTTTGAATATAGGACATGTTCTGCGGCTAGGAACTTTAAATTGGCTTGGGCCTCAGAGACCAGGCAATTACACCCATCGCGCGAACTTGGAGATCTTTACTTCACATCATCGTTATTCTCTGTATCAGTTACGATCCTGTTAATAAAATATTCAAAGGCACTAGTAACCACACTCATCCAAAAGTACAGTGTAAACGACCATAATCCAACGGCTTCATCATATATAATGTATCAAAATCCTCGATATTCGCGCGAAAAGAACAATTGACATAGATGATTCCGCGCGAGAGGAATGTGTGTAAAATTTTAAACCCCAAATTTATACCTGTGGAGATATCACATTTTGAACCCCTTTTACAATGATATGATATACTACAGGGGGGTAAAAAAAATTGTTTAATAATTAGAAGAGGGCCGATTATTCAACTGTTTCTTTATTCGGCTCCTTTGAAATTGTGAATATTTCAGGATGATCATATTCAATCTGAGATTTTAAACGGTAGAGCTTGTGATGTCCTAATCTTATTTTATGTTCTCTTTTCAATATCACATCTTCGCGCGGCCGTAACCCATCTTCTGCTCGAAAATTCCTGTATTTATCGGACAGTAATATTGTGAATGAAAATCTTAAGAATTTTTCATTTAAATGTATAAGATTATTGTAAACACACGAGCCAATACCTTTTACAAATTTTTATCGTTCGCGCGCTGGTTTGTCCCAAAATTTGGTTTCGCGCGCGCGTGAGCGCAAAAAAAAAGGGGGATTTGGTTAGGTAAGTCCATGGGACTATTTCTTCTCTACACGCCTTAACTTCAATAGATCTTCAGGTTTCTCGATAACCTTTGCTTTCTTTACTCTTTTTGCAATTTCTTTCGCCTTTACCAGAGCTGACTCAACTGCAACAAACCTTTCAGCGGCAGGCAGCAAAGGATAGAGTGTAATAGGACCATAGTTTTGAACTGAAGTGCTTTTCATCCATTCTTCAGGTTGATTCAAGATGAGATCGACATCCATCTCATCCACCTTCTCTTTGTAGTTTTTCCCATCTGAGCAGCTGGAATTGTCACCATAGTCAGACCATACATGTATCTCGTCCGGACATGGATTCTCAAACACGAGCGCGACGAGCATTGCGTCATTAAATGCGGTGCCTCCCCAGGGGGAGAGCCCATCAACTATAGTTTGTAGACTAGCAAGGTCCCGGGTATATTTACTTTTAATGAATACTTGTTCATTAAAAGAGACAATGGCAACGTTGTCAGACGAGCCCACCATCATAGGAAGGTACATGTTTTTGACAATAAATGAGAGATTGGTCCAGTAAAGCCACATTGAGCCAGAAGTATCTAGTAGCAGCACTTTGTTAACCAAACTCGTTCCTCCTTTTCCTTGTTCTATTAAGTGGTACTTCTATAGCTCCCCACCTCGGAGCTGAGGCCCCATAAAAGCGCACTCACGCACGCATTATGTACGACGCTCAAGTAAATTCTACGCCATGTATTATTTAAATTTAACCATAGGGTGTACTTTTAGTTGCATTTTATGGGCAATTTTTATATATGATTATCGGGAAGTTTTGGAGAAAGGATGGTTAAGGAATGGTAAATGAGGTTAAAGGAAGATTGTTTCAAAGAAAGGATGGTAAGTATTTGTTATATATTCCAAAAAAATTAGCAGAAGACAGTATGTTTCCAATACCAGTAAATCCTTCTGTAAATGTAAAAATAAGTTTTAAAGTTGGAGATAATAAATTGACAATAGAAAAATGGGAAGAATAAAAAAGTAATATCGCCGCGCGCTCAATCGTACTTTCAGTTTTCATCTAAACACTCGATTCAATTATTCTCCGCATACCCGGTCGCGTGCACGAAAGTTTCAATATTTTCCCAAGGATCAAGGCGCGCGCGCACATTACACAAATCTTTCGCGCGTACGTCCGAGCAACCCAACATTTCAAAGTGGGTAATTTGAATTCAAGTTATACGTATATATTTTGAGTATATACTTTCTGAAAAGAGACCGAGATATACTGTTTTTAGGGGTTCTTTCATTAAGAGAGGGGATAAAAAAAACGGATTTTTCTTTCGGTTTTTTGGTCTCGAAAAATTTTACACACACGTTACACACTTTGAATGGGTAAAATCTGTTAGGTGTCAAAATTCATTATGCCATTCTGAGACCTAGAATATGAAACGGGGCGTTTTTAGGGGTATATCAGATATACGTTTTTAACTTTATTTCTCACGCGCGAACTTAAAGATTCATTTAATCATTAGACACAAGACGATACAACTCATTGTGAAACTATGTAAGAAGTATTAAATATTGGCTATTAGGAAAAAGAAGTTGGTGGAAGAAATTTGTCTAAACTATCAGAGGATGAAGTAAAAAGGCTCCATGCTGATGCTAAGGCCTATCTCGTCCAGAGGTGGGAGCCCCGTCCAGGCTACACGCCCCTGATCCTCGTCGGCGGCGAGGGAGTCTACTTCCAAGACGCGAAGGGGAAGCAGTACCTCGACCTCATCTCCCAGCTCTACAACGTCCACATTGGCCTCAATAACCGGGAGGTTATAGAGG
>JABXJU010000084.1 GCA_013375405.1 Candidatus Helarchaeota archaeon | reverse complement strand
CTCTCGGAAATATTCACTTTTATTATGAGGAAAGGATTAAAAAATCTGTTATAAAAATATAAGTTGTCGAACTTAAGATATATATTTACTATATAAAGTTACTATTTTCAAATATACCATTATACCATATTGATTGCCTTTTATTTTTGTGACATGGGATGAAAAAGTACTCGATGAGATAGATAAAAAAGAATTAGAATTGCTATGCAATCCCTTAAAGAAATTCACAGTTGAGGAGGAAGAAACGTTCTATTTCATTCTGATTGTTTATTGACTAGTATCGCAAAATATTAATAGGATAAAGTTCTATTTCTTTTTGCGGGTCGATGTTATTTCCCTTCCGAGGACAACTTGAGATTCCAATGATAGATTGTGCAAGCAAGGGAAAACACTGTGTTTCACATGAAACACCCCCCCTCACTGAAATACCGTGACGATGGGCTTTTGCACGAGAACCAGATGTGTCATCTGATCGATGAGTGGAAGTCAACCCCCACGGTGACAAGTGAGTGTGATGCTGGGCTATTACCCGTCACGAGAGAATCTAGCAAAGGTATAAAGGAATTTTCCCACCGAGGATGCTAGGGGTTAGTGGTCGGGTTTACACCAGCATCTCTTTTTTTATTGCTAACAGGATTATTAATTGAAATTTTTTCAAATTTTTAAAAGTATATAAAGAAAAAAATTTATCCTTTATAAATAAAAATGGGAGTAGGAGGAAATTAGCTCATATATATACCATATGTATAGCAAATTAAATACTAGAGTTCAGTTTAATGGAGGGGTAATGGGGAAGTGCCATGGCTAGAAAAAAAACTCAATCAATTTCGCTTCTTGTTGTATTTTTTCTATCTGGCTTTTTCCTATCAATCCAATTCTCCCGACTCAATAATTCAAACTCTTTGTTTGAAGTGAAAACCTCGCCAACTACGAAAATGGTGGGAAGTGAAAGATTTAGTTACTCTGATGAGTTTGATTCGGGGAATTTGGGCGCAGAATGGTGCTGGCATTCAGATTCTGCTAATTCAGCATCTTGGGATTTAACGACCAATCCAAGTAATCTCCGAATTACTTGTCCAAGTGTTGCAATCAATTGGGAAACAGGAGTAACTGATGTACCGTATATGTATCAACACCTACCGACAGGTGATTGGGAAATTGAGATCAAGGTAAATGAACCGCGATCAAATGACCACACAAATGGGATTATTGTATATAAAAGTAGTAACGAATGGATTATGTACGCCAATGACTACGATAGCGTTGGTGAAATGAATTTATTAACAGCAAACCTTGGAGGAGCGCCTGACAATTATGCAGGTGGTGGTCGGGGCAATAACCATCCATATTTAAAACTGAAAAAGGAGGGGATGATCTATCGCTGTTTTGGGTCTGATGATGGCCAAGTTTGGAATAATTATGGGAGTCTTACGACTAATATTAGCTTTTGTGAGATGGGGATTTTCGCACACAGCCAGCGTAGAGGGACTCGAATCACAATCAACGCGGATTTTGATTATTTCTATTTTGAAAAACTTGAAGAACCTCCAAAAGATGAGATCCCCCCTGAACAGGTTACAGGGCTTACAGTCACAGAGGAACCCGTAGGGAATTGCCTCACACTTGCATGGAATCCAAGTATTACCCCAGACTTTTGGTATTATAAGATATACCGGAGCACTACATGTGGTTTCACACCTGGACCTGGGAACTTTATTGCCACTTCCATGACCAACGCTTACCTCGATACTGGCTTGGTAGATGATGTAACATATTACTATCGAATTTCTGCGGTAGATGAGGGGCAAAATGAGGGGGCAACCTCTGCTCAGGTAGGTGGGACGCCCCACGATTCCGACCCCCCTAGCCAGGTTTCTGGCGTTTCTGTCACCGTTATTGCCTCAGGTACTGCGTTACAACTCTCCTGGACCGCCAATACGGAGCCGGATTTAGCCAACTATATAGTCTATCGAAGTACAACTCCTGGCTTTACGCCGGGACCTACGAACTTCATTGCCAGTCCTACGACTAATCATTACCTCGATACAGGCTTGGTAGATGATGTAATATATTACTACCGAGTTTCTGCAATGGATGAGGTGCCTAATGAGGGGAGGTCCTCAAATGAGGGCAGCGGGACGCCCCACGATTCCGAGCCCCCTAGCCAGGTTTTGGGCGTTTCTGTTAACGTTATTGCCTCGGGTACTGCGTTAGAGCTCTCATGGACCGCTAACACAGAGCCAGATTTAGCCAACTATAAAGTGTACCGAAGTATAACGTCAGAATTTACCCCCGGGCCTGCCTACTTGGTTGGAATGCCGAGTTCAAATTGGTTCTGGGATTCTAGACTAATTGACAATATCACCTATTTTTACCGAATTACCGCGGTCGATGAAGTCCCGAATGAAGGAACTTACTCCGATGAAGTGAGTGCGACTCCTCAAGATACTGTTGCACCTGCTAAAGTTACAGGTGTTATCGTCTCAGTTGTGCCCTCTGGGAGCGCACTTGAGATAACATGGGATGCCAGTGTTGCGTCCGATCTTGATCACTACAATATTTATCGAAGCAGAATTCCTGGATTCACTCCAAGCCTTTCAAATTTAATAGCAACACCCCCGATCAATTATTATCTCGACACTGATATAACTGAGAACAATGTGCATTATTATAGGGTTTCCGCAGTGGATGAAGCAGGGAATGAAGGCATTCCTTCTTCTAATAAATATTATTATCCATTACCTGTTGAACCACCCCAGAAGGTAACAGGAGTTTCCATTATAGTTGTACCATCAGGTAATACGCTTGTGCTCTCTTGGACGGCTAATACCGAGGTAGATCTAGCAAATTATAGGATTTATCGGAGTACAACCTCGGGCTTTACTCCGGGTGGAGGAAACCTCATTGCTAAGCCTACTAATAATTATTACCTTGATTTCGGGCTCACCGATGGTGTCACATATCATTACAGGATCTCCGCCGTGGATGAAGTCCCGAATGAAGGAACTTATTCTGATGAAGTGAGTGCGATACCCTGGGATACCGTCGCCCCCGAACAAGTCACGGGACTTAGAGTCTCTAAAGTTTATACAGAAGGAGGAGATGCGATAGACATATACTGGGCACCAAGCCCTGCCCTCGATGTTGCTTATTATAAGATATATAGAAGTACATTCCCTAGTTTTCCCCTAGAATCAGACTATTTAATTGGAACTACATGTATAAACAATTTCAGGGATAGGAATATTTCAGTTGATTTGACAGAATATAGATATTTTTATCGAATTTCTGCTGTGGATGAGACAGGTAATGAGGGAGTAGCATCTGATGAACCACACGGTGAGCCGTATATCCCCGAAGTAGAGATAGTACATAGATCCGTTTATCAAATCAGCTACATTGACATAACTTATACATATTTTTTTTCCAATTATATCTCAAGCTGGGGTGAGCTCACAAGGTATGATAGTCAATTCAGAGTAAACACGGAATTTTGGATATTATCAGGAGAAAATTTAGCTTTTCCATGTGCATTTTTCCCAAAAACCCATACATATGAACTTGGAAACCTAGAGAGTGGAATCTATACCTTCACCTTTGAAACATGGGGGTGTGAAGTTAGAAGTATAAACTTCACGGTAGAACCTGTTCCACCCCAAAAGGTCACAGGACTTAAGGTGAGGAATGAAGGTACGGGAACGATTTTAAATATAACTTGGAATCCTAATCCCGAGCCCGATATCGATCATTACAACATATATCGGAGTACTATAAACAACTTCACCACTAGTTCAAGTAATTTGATCAGCTCATCAATTACACATTTCTACCAAGATATTGGATTGACAGAAAATCGAACCTACTATTATCAAATAACGGCAGTGGACCATGATGGGAATGAAGGCCCTCCATCAGATGAAGGGGCAAATTGTCCAATTGATACTTTGCCACCAGGACCCCCCACTGTTACCTTTTTGGTTGTATCTGGTGATGTAATCCTAATAATCAGTTCAACAGATGTCGATGTAGCCTATTTGAATATTTATCGTTCAAACACCAGTGGCGGCCCTTATGAATTCGTAGAAGCTTATAATTTTACGGGGGATCCCACTCTTCTTTTAGTAGAGATGCCAGGACCTTCTTTTGAGGATACAATACCGCCCTTAAGTCTCGAGGATCCAACTATTAATCCACCAGTAATTGGTTTTGAATTCAATTATTATTACATAATTACCGCAGTCGATGAAAACGGTAATGAAGGCCCTCCATCGAATGAGATTTATATAGGTCTGCCTCCCTTTTATCCTCCTGAATGGTTAGAAATTAGAGATAACGGCAATGGCGATTTAGATTTGAGGTGGAGGGATGATTTTAGGAATGATCCCGAATTCATTTATAAATATCGAATTTATCGAATGAATCCATTTACAGGGATTTTAGAACCGATTAATACTATAAACTCGACAACAGTAAATTCTTATATCGATTACGGAGTCCCGAATGGGGATTGGAGCTATTTCCTTACTATCATTGATATTTATGGGGATGAAAGTTACTTATCGATACCATATAATGTGACGGTAAAGGATGTTATACCGCCGGGGCCCCCAACCGAATTACTTTGCTGGAATCGTGAGGGGAGAATAACTATTTCATGGAACCCACCTGCGGCTTCAAATTATGGGGCAGATGTAGAGTATTATGGAATCTATATTTTAAATGACCCAGTAATTGATGTCACGGGATTGATCCCAAATGTAACGGTATTTGGACGTGAAAATACTCATTGCACTTTTAATATTTCTACTTCTACTTATTATCTATATGTTAATGCATTTGATGAAAATGGATTAGCGGGCGCACCTGCAAGTGTAATAGTTGATTTAGAACCTCCACATCTATCAATTCTTCCTGATTGGACATCAGCAATGCCAGATCCTGCGCCCAATAAAGAAGTAGAAATTACGATTCGAGCCTATGATAGAGGGGGAATTGATGGCGCGTATATAATATATCAGGTTAATAACGGACTAACCCACATATTAAGAATGGAATTGATAAAAAATTTACCAAATAACTCAAATATTTATAGAGGAATCATTCCAGGCCAACCCGCAGGCGCAGTGGTAAATTTTACAATTATAGTCGTGGATAAATATGGGCATTCGATGACGAGTTCTTATTATAGTTATTCGGTGGTAGAAAAAGAACCCAAATTCGTGAAATTTCCTTGGTGGGTGGTGATTATCATAATCTTTTTTGGAGCAATCGCAACATCATCGTATGTCGTAATCACGATATTTCAAAATTCCAGAAAAGAAAAACGAATCAAATCCCTCTTAGAAAAGGTGATAAGAGAACCAATGAGTTTAAATTTTGGCAATATTGAATCATTAACATCTCATGCTAATGAACCCCGCGTTATAATTTCAAATCCTTTTGAACCCTATAATGAGTCCCCTAATTTCCAATATCAAGATTTTGCAGGTCACTGGGAAGGATTTCATCTCATTCTCCTCTTAATGATTTTTAACTCACTCTTGAAGGCATTCCCAACTTTAGATCGGCTTTTCGCGGGAGAAAATAAGTTGATGTACGTGATGGAATTAAATTCAATATCCCATAAGGAGCAAATAAGCCTATTTAAAAGCCTTATTAACAGAAATTTAGAAACTGAGATAAGATTACAATTGAATAATCAAATGGTCGAATTGAATACTGTGGAAATGAATGAGAGCTGGGAACAGGTACTGCCGAAATTAAATTATTGTTTTGATTTATCTCAAATATTAAGCGACCGAGAGTTTCTTACAGACCTTTTTCTATTGACCGTCCTAATCAAGAATTCATTGAAGTGATTCTTGGATATAATTAGATTTCAGTTAATTTCTTACCGCGTGCTCGAATATTATCAGCCCCAATGAGAAAAAGTTTGAAGTATGAAGTCTTTCGTATGTAGGTTTTTCTGATTGCAGGAAACATATTTTCGACCTTTGGGAGAATTCGTTGTAATTTAGTTCGATCATTCCAGTCGGGAAATTTTTCGTTGATAGCTTCTCGAGCTTCTCGCGGGTTAGCACCCTCATCCACTAGTTTATAAAGTTCGTCAACTATCGCTTTCTCATTCGACATTCCTTTTTTTTCCTCGTGTTAATGATTAAATGATACAATTATTCTCTCGCAAGAGGGGGAGCCGCCTCTTTTTGGATCTCTTTATATTCTTTTTCCATGGTGAGTACTTCGCCCTCATCGACCTGTGATATTGGAACTGCAATAGCCTTTTCGACTAAGGGGCGATGGATGGAGTTATAGGTGCAAAAGGGAATTTGCTTGACCATTCCGTCGCGCCGATCATGAACGGCATAATGGATGATACAGCGTTCCGTTCGGGCAGTGCGCATTGAGTAGAGGTCTTGGAAATGCATACAGCTAACCATTAAGGTGTCGTACATAAATGAAGCGACATCATCCCACTCAGTGCGGAGTAGAATTTTACTCACCGATTGAATGGCTCGCCCAGTTTTCTTTATAGTCCCTAATACTTCCAAGAAAAATCGCGCCATGACATACCGTTTATAGGTTTGTTCATGGAGACCATCCAGACCCTTGCCGATATTGTTTAAGAATGGAACATTGAAAGGGAGAAATTCATTAATACCACCAGCAATGGTTTCGAAACGGTGGAATTTGTTTTTCCGTTTGCTTACTTCGGCCCAATATTTATTAGAAAGTTTGAAAAACTCTGGGACATCGATGTAATCCGTGATACATTCCAGCTCGCCAGTTTTATCATTCAATACCATGAAAGTGGCAAACCCGCAGTCCGGATGGCAACCGAAATCCACCCCGGGCACGCCAGTATACCAAGTGATTAGATTGGCCATCGGTGCGACCACAGGAACTGGATACCAAACATTTGGGTTAAGTACGTGGTTGGTCTGCGTGTCAATTTTGTGAATGAGGTCCGAGATATTGATCCGCATCTCGGCAAGCTTATCAGGAGGAATACGTCCGCACAGGGAGACAGGCTGGAAATTGACGCCACGAATAATGTCAAGGTTATCGATAGCAAACTGAATAATATTTCCAACCTCATGATCACTCACGCCTTTGGCGACGGTTGGGACAAGTATAACGCTATCAAATCCAGCAATCCGGAGATTTTTAATAATGCGTTGTTTTATTGGCCAGAGATTGAATCCGCGCGTCTTTTCCCAAGTTTCAGGTAAAGTTCCATCGAATTGCAAATAAATAGTTTGAAGTCCAGTCTCCTTAATTTCTTTGCAATAATCCAGATTTTTAAATTTAATCCCGTTCGTAATAAGCATAACTTGGAGGAAGTCGAGTTCATAGGCTTTACGTATCATATCAGGAAGTTCCTCGCGGAGTGTTGGTTCGCCACCAGAGAACGAAACTGCAACATTCGAATAGGGCGTGAGAGAGCGAAGGTGCTTCATGATCTTGACAACTTCGTCAAAAGTTGGCTCGACAACATTACCTGTGACAGCCGCGTTAGCGAAACATATCGGACATCGTAAATTACACTTGTTTGTGATGTCAATTAGCGTTAAAATTGGTGTAGTTTTGTGTCTTTGACATGTACCGCAATCCCAAGGACAACCTTTATTTGTATCTGGCACACATCGCTTATCTTGATCAATGGAAACGCCTTCAGCAAGGAAATTTTGTGACCATTTATAATAGTCAGGATGTTGAGATAAAATATCCTCAAATTCCCCATGCTCAGGACATTTCTTCTTAAGGCGAATTTTTCCATCAGGATCCTCTTCGATAACTGCAGGAATAACCTTAATACATTCAGGACACACGGAAGTGATTTCTTTTTTATATTTTTCACTCGATATTTTAGCCTTATCATATTCTAAATAAGACATTAAAGCCACCTTTTTTTAGATGTATTTAGTCTGGTTTTTAAAGAAATACTCAGCGACCTATTTAAATTTACTCGAATTGAAAATTATTCAACTCATAATTGAATCTGAAAAGGTATTTTACACTTATGAAATGCTGAAAGAATGAATTTAGGAACGGATTGTTATATGAATATATAATTTATACCTTTAAAAGTCATTTCAAATTGTAAAATAGAGTTCATATATAACAGTATTATAAATCTATTTTCGAAATTACAAAAGGTCTTAACCGATAAAATTTTAAAATGTCATGTAATAACGAATAAATTTCAAAATTGCGATATTAGAGGTAATTCTTTAGAAAATCCGGAATTTTTCTCACTTTAAAAGGAATTTATTTATAAAGCTACGAATAAACGGTAAGGAAACCGATTTTATTGAGTTAAGCTTTTAAAAAGAACTATATAACATTTATAAAGAATGATCTCCAAAATATTTCAACGAAAAAAGTGAAGGCTTTATAATTATGAGGGGACAAACCGAAATGGCTGATGCACAGGATCTTCTGCTAAAGGAATCAGAAGTTTCGGATGTGATTGAACTAAATTTAGAAGATCCTCAGGTTTTTGTTATCATGAAAGCCCTCTCATCAAAAACACGATGGAATATCTTAAAGATTTTAAAAGAGAGATTAGACGTTTGTCAAACTGCTAAGAAATTGAAACAAACAGAAGCCAATATTAGTGCTCAAATTAAAATTTTAGAGAAAGCTAATTTACTAAATCCTAAATATGAAGCAGGCCGCCATGGTGTTAGGAAATTTTGTGAACTAAATCTATCAAGAATAATAATAAATATATAGAAGATTAATAATCACATATTTTTATTTGAAAAGAAGAATTTTGATTTATTAACTTACTCTTCATTGATTATTCATCCAAAAATATCACGCGGAAATGAAAAAATCGCATTTAAATGAGTCTTTTTAAAATCGTATTCTTTAAAAGTCAAAACAAATACTTACAATTAAATACTTACAATTAAATAAATACATGATAAGATTTTAACTGGAGTCAGATTTGGATGCATATATTGAAATTATGTGTGCTCGGCGACGGAGCAGTAGGAAAAACATCACTTATCATTCGCCATGTCGATAAGCGATTCGAGGAAGATTATAAACCTACAATAGGGTTTGATATCGCACTTAAAACCATGAAAGTAGAAGAAGGTGGAATTGAAGCCGAGCTTCTAATCTGGGACATTGCCGGGCAAGCAATTTTTGAGAAAATACGTGAGGAATATCTACAAGGGACTAATGGGGCTTTAATTCTCTTTGACCTAACTCGGAAAGAAACCTATGATCACGTGAAAGACTGGTTAAAGGAATTAACAACTTTTGCAGGGAAAGTCCCATTTGCAATTATTGGGAATAAATCAGATTTATCTGATCAACGGGTCATTTCTGAGGAAGATGGAAATAAGATTACCGAGGAATTAGAAGGTCTAGAGTATATCGAAACTTCAGCAAAAACAGGGGAGCAGGTCGAGCAAGCCTTCGAAAATATTATCAAAGAAATATTAGGAACTCTTAAATAATAATAGAATTTTAATTTTTTAACTAGTTTTTTCATCTCATTCCAAGCATACCCCAAATGCCTGCATTACTTACTCGCAGCGCATCACTGGGGCATGTTTCGACACAACACAAACAATTTATGCAATGTTTTCGATTGAAGCTGGGGTAGGGGGTGAGAGTAATTGCTTCGCCAGGGCAAATTTTTTCACAATTTCCACATTTAATACACTTTTTACGGTGGAGTCGGGGTATCTTCTTTGTATATCGGTAAATTAGCGGAGCAAAAAGATGGCCTGCCCAAGCCCTTCCTCTTCCAGGGAGGTGAAAAGGCTTGGTTAGTTTTACCTCAGGTAAAGTTTTACCTACAATTTCAATATTCTCAAGATTTGCAATCCCCAAATTTCGTTCGGCGCAGATTCTGATATGAGGGACCTTCTCGATTGCATTATGTCCTACTATTGCAAGGGCGACTGCATCTACCGCAACTGGATCTGTACCGCCAATGACCAAGTCCAACTTCCGCATCTTACCAGAGGAGGGGCCACGCCCTTCCATTCCATCGCCACCCATGATAATTAGTTGAGACTTATTAACGAGAATGCTATAAAGATCTGCTATTACTTGGCTAAACGATTCAGTGGAAGTGCCTTTCATATGATTTTTTGGCTTGGTTCCACCCGGCTGAATGCCCCAGTAGTTCTTTATAGCTCCCGTGTAAACCGTTAACATATGGGTCTTCAAACGTGGAAGATTGACTATGAGATCAACTTCTTGGATAATGGGAGCAATTTTAGTTTCTTTCAAACGAATGCCATCAGGTATTTGAATATGAAGGGGTGGTCTTCCTCCATCGAATTCCTCATAAATAATTCTGGTCTCCTCTATAACTTCCATTATACCCAAATTTTCAAATATTTTTCGTGACCTTTTCGAACGAAGTCCAGGCGAATCACCAATATAGATTGAATAATCCTGTCCTTCCTTGATTTTTTGAATAATTTTAATAGTATTACGGATTATCTCAGGATCTGTTGCTGCTTTTGCTTTATCTAGGATACAATTTGGTTTAAGAAGTATAGACTTTGCGTTTTTGATGTTTTCAGTTCCTAGAAGGTTAATACACTCATAAATGGCATTAAAAAGATTTGAATCATCGGTTATTTGAACAATAGAAACTTTCGTACTCATAGTTAAATTCATTAAAAATTAGTATTAAAATTCTTTTTAATATTCCATCAAGAGTTCTTGATGGAGCTTGTGTTTGCATACTGGGCATTTTGCATTGATTTTCAACCATTCCAAAAGATGGTCCACATGGGAAGGTGCTCCACAGAAGGGACAATTAATAAATTTCTCATTCCCGATAGTAAGATTACACACTCCGCATTTTTTGAATTGAGCACTACAATCGGGACATACGTCAGTTGATGGGGTGATACCTGCATCACAGAATGGGCATGTCAATTTCTTTTGCTCAAGATGATCTTTCTGGAGAATAAAAATTTCTTTTTTTAAATCTAAGAATCCACGAATCCGTTGATTGGTTATTAGTTCAATAAGAATCTTCTGTAAATTGTGTTTTGTGGTATTGAATTCCTTAACTAAAAGTTTTAGAGGTATTTCATCACTTGATTGGCTCTCTGCTATCGAAGAAATGGCATCATGGCAATATTCAAAGTTGTAATATAGATCTGGAAAAACCAAAATTCCCTGTAGTTTTCCTTCTCTAGCAAGGTCGAGAAGTATGTCACGGACTGTAAATTCCTCAATTTCAAGTGTTTTGGCGATTTTTTCAACTTCGGTTTGAGTTATAGTGGTATTTTGTAAAAAATTGATGAGTTTTTTCCTATGGGCTTTCATTTCACGTTTTATTTCGGGTTTCTGCACAAAAATATAATATAAGAGTGTTATGATTGTTCCAATTAAAGCTATTCCCAGAACAACGAGCACAACAAATAAATTAGGTTGCAAATTATTTCACACCAATTATTTATTGTACGATTTCTAATATTTGTATCGGATGCGAAAAAGATGCCAGAAGAATCATTAGAAGAAAAGATGAAAATTTCAAAAGCAATTAGAGAAAATCTCGTTAAAGCCGACCAAGCGGTTAAAGATAAGAAATATAGTGAGGCGGCAAATTATTATAAATCTGCATCTGATCTGTCTAATTCTCTGGGTCATATTGAAATTGCCCAAGATTATTTAAATAAGGTTAATGAATTGAGAAAAATGGCAGGGGAACCGTCTGTTCTTGATAAACCAGTTCAAGATACGCTGGAAAATTTCGTAAAAAGAGCAGATAAAGCTATTTCAGCTGGAAATTTTGCTATAGCTGCTAAAATCTATGAGAAAGCTGCACGAGAAATTCCTCAAAATGCAGAAAAATTATTGAGTGAGGCAATAGAACTTCGCAATAAGGCAAAGGATCTTGTAGTTGCAAGAAAAGAAATACAGCGAAAAACAGGGGGTAAACAGGAATATGAAGCGACTTTAGAGAAAATTAAAGTTGCTTTAGAAAATAATCAATATCAAGAATTAGTAGGGCTTTATGGTCGGGCGGCGGTTTTAGCTGAAAAAATAGGGAGGAGACAAGAGGCAGGGGAATACAGGAAAGCTGCAATTGAAGTTAAACGGAAAGCAATTAAAGAAATGAGATCTCAACCTAAAAATGGGCGGATTCAGGTAGTTCAGCAATATACTCAAATTTTAAAACAAATTAAAAACTATCTAGATGAAAAAATGTGGCAAGAAGCCGCCGACGGATATTTAACAGCAGCAAAACTTTCATATGAACTGGAAGAGTTAGACCGAGCTAAGCTTTACAAAGAGAAAGCTGCGAAAATACAAGAACAGGCAAATATTTTAGAACATGCAACTCGCTTAAAACAAAAAGAAAGAAGTCTATTAAGTGAAATTAACACCTTAGATCCAGACAAGGAGACTGAACATGTTATTCAAAACTATCAAGAGCTAGCAACAATTTACAAAGAACTTGAACATACTGAAGGTTTAAACCAAGTCAATGAAGGGCTCAAGAAAATACGAAAAATTAAAGAACGAAAAGAATCTTTAAAAAAGGCAAATATCGCAATGGAACAAGAAGATCATTCAAAAGCCTTGGAACTATTCCAAAATGCACTTAGAATTTCCATTGACTTACATGAACCAGTTAAAGCTGAAGGATTTAGAAATATCATTAACGAGCTAAGTGGAAAAGTGGATAAAGTCGCGCGTAATCGGATGATGATTGAAGAACGGTCAGAAATATTAACCAAAGCCAAGGCAGCTATCAAACAAGACCCTCCAAATATTAGCCAAGCAATTCAAGGATATAAAGAAGCTTCCCGGATTTCTTTTGAACTGGGAGAAAATGAAATTGCCAAATCCTATCTCCAAACGGCTAAGAGGATGGAAGAAGATAAGGATTTAATTATCGAACGTGAAAATTTCATTAAAGATGCTGAGGCAGCAATTAAGGAGAAAAATTTCGTACTAGCGAGCAAATATTATGCGGCCGCTGCGAAATTCTCTGACAAGCTCGGGGATGAAACAGGAGAAAAATACCGGAAAAAAGCCAAAGCCTTACAAGCACTGGCTGAAGAATTATAGAATTCGATGAATTCCCAGATAACTATATAAGATAATAAACCTTATCGATTAGAGTTTATTAAGAAGAAATATAATAGATGAAATGACTATGGAAACGGAAAAATTAAGTACGCTCGACTAATGGGAGGTTTACTCGTAATCATTGTAGGTATATTTAATATAATTCAACTTTTTTTGGTAGACAAATCTGATCCTAAGGCTGTATTACTTTTCGCGGTTTATGGTATAATATTTCTTGTTGGAGGGCTAATTTTTTTTGCAGTTGCTATTAGGGGAATACTTAACTTTAAAAAACTGATTATTAATGCTAGTTCAATTTTACTGCTCATGTGTGCAATCTCAAATGCAATTTACTTATTAACGGGGAATGGTGGAGTAGACATCATTCCTCTAAGTTTAAGCGTTGTAAATATCATACTTTGT
Organism: Candidatus Helarchaeota archaeon; assembly: GCA_013375405.1. The sequence goes on along the minus strand of JABXJU010000084.1, from coordinate 3,383 downwards.
CTAAGTACGTTGCCAATGACCTTCACACGATACGCAAATCTGGAAGATATGGACGCACGAGAAAAAGTAAGTTATGTTTCTTTAATTTTACTCAGAGGAAGTGGATTATTTCACATTCTCCAACCCTTAATTTATGAATTTAGACTTGAAACTATAGGAATGCTGGTATTCGGGGTTCTATACATTCTAATCGCATTGATGCTATCCAGCAGAAAAGATGCAAACCTTATTCAGCTAATCGGATTCATTCTTCCAATTATTGGGGCGATTTTAGGAACAGTATTATTGTTTATATATCTAACGCCCTACGTGATAGTTTTCATTATTTTTGACGGAATTATCAGCCCAATTCGGTTTTATTACATCAAAACACAATGATTCTTTTCGGTTTAAAAATAGGATCGAGATTATTCAAGTCCAATGTCATTCACTTTTATTTCATTTTAAACATTAATTGCGATAAGCTACGCAAAATATCTAATCCATGAACTTCTGTGCTTAAGAAAGGGATAGTTTTAGGGGAAAATTCGACAAATTGATCTTGAATTATTTGTAAACTTTGGTCTTGGGTGCGACGTTTTGCAAGACAGAACTCACAATCTGTTTCATCAGGGAAGATTTTATTGATATAAAGCCCTCCAATTTGAATATTGTAATGTTCCAATTCAGTGACAAGTCTTTGCGTTTCATAAATGCTGAGAAGCTCAGGAATCATAATGATAATGAAGCATGTTTCGCCCTTAGTAAGCCATTCACGTGCTTCGATGGCCCAAGTTTTCATTTTTTCCAGCAATTCAACTGGATCTTTTTCCGCTGTCTCGCTCTTCTTCTTACGTCGAAAAAATCCTGTAAGTTTACCAAAAAGTGAACCCAACGCATGACGAATTTTAATAAAACGCATCATGGAGGATTTCAGAAAATCTGGAAAACTCAATAAACGTAAAGTATGCCCGGTGGGTGCAGTGTCGACAATAATATGGTCATAATCTTCATACCGATACATTCTGATAATATTTAATAATCCGAAGCCTTCATTAGAACCTGGAAAATTTTCCAGAGTCTCGCCCATAATAATTTTATATTCAGGATATTCATCTAAATAATGCTGATAATCACCAAGGACTTCTTTTGGACTAACTTCAAGAGCATACAAATTTTTAATTCCCTCGATTTTCTCTATCTGGCCACTTGCCAAATGTTCTTGTTCAAACACGTCGGAAAGTGAATGGGCAGGATCACTGGAAATTATTAAAGTCTTTTTCCCTTTTTCAGCGGCATAAACTGCGGCGGATGCTGCAATGGAAGTCTTCCCAACACCGCCTTTCCCACCGAACAGGATTAATCTACGTTCATTCGAATTTATTAATTCTTTTAGACCCATGTTATCTCTAGCCTTCAATTTATCATTTAATTATATGGAATACTCCCATTCATAATAAGAGGAAACAATTAAAATTATCCATATAGACTAATAAAGAGTAAACAAATTAAAAATTCATGTAAAGATTTAAAAAATTATTATCAAAATGGGGAAGTGTTCTCATGAGTGATTTATTAGAAAGAACGAAATCGCATTCTTTTAAGGAATTTACCATATTTAAAGGAATCATTGAAGGCGCCCTCCAAGCATTTAAACAGAGATTTTGTATAATGGATGAGATTCATTGGAAATCCTTCTATTCAAGCATGTATGATTTGCTGGGTGATTCTACAAATACTATTCTCAAAAAAATAGGAGAGGATTTTGGACGGAAATTATTTCCGGCCGTGCAAGATAAGAGTGAAACTGATCCTCAAACTACCTTCTTATTCATTATCCGAAATTTAGAAAAATTAGGTTGGGGGGCATTTTGGAACGCTAAAATAGATGAAGTATCGAATAAAATAGTAGTAGAGGTCCATAATTCAGTCGAGGCATACAATGAAGGGATCCCATCATGTTATCATGTCAATGGAATTCTAAAGGGAATCGCTAAGGGTGTTTTGGGGGAAGACATTATTATTAGAGAAACGAAATGTACCGCCAAAGGCGATTCAAATTGTGAATTTGTAATTGGTAGCAAAGAAGTTGTTCCAAAGCCGTACAACGCAGAAACGATGGGAAAATTAGCAGATATAGTCCAAGAACTCAAAAAAACAATTAAATCATCAGTTGAACTCTTTGCTACGACTGATGGGGTACCAATTCTTGCTCCAGATCTACCCGAAGGCCTTGATCCCACTTTATGGGGAGCTATTGTATCGTTTCTCTTGGCTGGCGGGAAATCATCTTCAGAAGCTGTGAATAACGGTAGCTTGAAGGAAATTATCATCAATTCTGAACAAGGAACCATCGTTGCTACTCAATGCACAAAAGATACATTAATAGCTGCAGTAGTTGGTCCTGCTACGAGTGCCGGACTTGCAGGCTTAGCGATGAAAAAAGCGAGAGACAAAATTATTGAATTATTAAAATAATCATTTTTTTGAAAATGGGTCATGATAACATAGATAAAAAGATTGTTTCATACATATTCAACTCATTTGACCCTTGAGATTTTGTAGATTTAATAAAAATTTAAATATGCCGTAAAAAATATCTTTACCTCAGAAATTTTGATCCAAAATTTCTAATGAAAAAACAAGAGGTGGAGAACATGGCATATATAGTAATAAACGCATGGTATCCGAGCCACAAGGCGGATGAAGTTGGAAAGCGATATGAGGAAGTCATGAAAAATTATCCTCCAGATAACACTCTCGGAACAACAGTTATCCCAGGTGCTGTTAGAGCGACTAAAGATGGCATTGAAACCATGGTCATTGTTGAAGTGAAACCAGGGAAATTTGATGAAGCTTCGATATATATTAGTAAAGCGATGGCGAGTTATGCCGATATCGAAGGCTATGAATATTCAATAGTGGTGTGGGCAACGCTACCAGAAGTCATGCAAATAGCCGAATAGTCTGGAATACATCTATATCTATTCAAATATCTCTCTTTTTTTTTATGCAAGCTTTAGCCTCATGCAACCTGAAGTGTAGTTGATTGAATTCATTCAATCCTTTGGTGGAAATCCTCTTTTAATGTGAAAAAGGAATTATCAGACAAATTGAATTCAATCACAATGTTTATGAAATTAGAAAATCTATAATTATTTCAAAAGTATATTAAATTTAGAAAGAAAAAGGTGTTCTGTGGCGAATGTCGGAAGAAAATTTTAAAACTGCCTCTTATGAAGAAAAAGTGAAGATGATTTAAAATAAAATTCTAGCATAATTTTAGGTTAATTGTATGTTGTATGCATTTTTTACCCTTTTTCTCTTTCGAAAACCCACAGAACTCCAGCAAAATATTTTAATTCCCAGCCTTGTGCTGCCATTCTATCAAGTAACTCCTGGGC
>JABXJU010000354.1 GCA_013375405.1 Candidatus Helarchaeota archaeon | reverse complement strand
CCTAAAATTCTTAATTGTTGGGATGAATAAACCTCGTTTAATTTCAGAATTTTTGTGCGTTCTTCTTCTATAATTGGTTGAATATTTCCATTTATATATATCAAATTACATCGGTCCAAAATTATATCCAGAGCGCCTTTTATATAAACTTGAGTTTCATTTTCTGGTGTTTTATGAATAGTTACCATTCGTTTTGATTCTGATGTAAATGGAATTTCTCCAATTTGAGGATATTTTTCCTTAAGCAATTTAATATTGACACCTGCTTTCATTGCAAGAGTGTGAAGACTTCCTTCTGTTGGATCTCCAATTGTTATCCATAGATTCTCTTTTTTTTCAACTTTTGATGTTCCATTTAAAACTCCAATACGAAATAATAATTCAAAATGTTTATCCTCTATTGGACGAAAGGGTTCTTCATTTTCCCGATAAAATTCACCAATTGGAGCATATCCAACTCCCGATACTTTAATTAATTTATTATTCGCATAAATTATCCGTGCAGTCATTTCATTTTTTGTTAATGTACCTGTCTTATCTGAACAAATTACATTAACAGATCCTAAGCTTTCAACAGCCTTTCATCTTTTAATTAAGGCCCTTTCATTAGCCATTTCATGCATTCCTAAAGCTAGACTAGTTGTAATCACAATCGGCAAGCCAGACGGCATGGCTGCAACGGCCAAGGCAACTGCTGTTAACATAAATCCTACAATTAATGTACTGTTAATACCTGTTCCAATAATAACAGCTTTTAAAATTCCAATTACAAAAACTAAAATACAAAAAATAACAATCAAAAATCCAAGTTGAAATCCAACTTTAGTCATTTTTCTCTGAAGAGGCGTTTCAGCTTCTTCTATCTCAGAAAGTAATTCAGCTATTCGTCCTATTTGAGTCTGGAGCCCTGTTCCTGTAACAATAGCGATTCCCCTACCATAAGTCGCAATTGTTCCAGTATATACCATATTTTTACGGTCACCTAATGCGACCGGTTTATTAATTACTGAGGGGTTCTTTTTTACAGGCATACTCTCTCCAGTTAAATTTGATTCATTAACCTGTAAATTCATCACTTCTATGATTCGAGCATCTGCGGGGACCTTGTTTCCCGTTTCAATATGAATAAGATCCCCTGGAACCAAGAATCTACTATTCACTATATGTTCCCCATCAGGGCGTACTACACGTGCATCTTGACCTGCAACAATTTTTTTCAATGCCGCCATGGATTTCTCTGATCGATATTCCGTGACTAATCCTACTACTGAATTTATCATAATGAACATAGAAATTGCAATAATGTCTGTATAATCCTCCTCATGCCCCAACAGAATGACGAGTAATTCAATCACTATTGCTACTATTAAAATAAGAATGAGGATATCCTTGAACTGTTCAAAAAATAATTTTATAATTGATGTTCTTTTTGCTTGTGGAAGTTCATTTAATCCATATATTGAACGTCTTTTACTAGCTTCTTCGTTAGAAATCCCTTGTTCTGTTGAATTTAAGCCCTTAATGACATCTTGGATTTCCATTTTATAGTATGATTTCTCTTCCACTTTTATTCTAGCTCCTGCTAGAGGAAAATTTCCAGAGTCTAGAGTTGAAACCTCATTCTTCTTTCTACGGAAAATTCTTACAATAAAATTCTTACGCTATAAATAGAAGTAATAATCCTTTATAATGAAAATTTCTAGAATCTGGATTTTTAATTGATGATCAAATCCACATCGATTAACATAAAATCGTTAAAAAAACGGTGAATTATGAAGATATTAATTAATAAATTTGAGTATAATTAACCTTTATTTTGAAAACGGGGGATTATTAAAAACTTGAGATATTATGGACGTATTATTGAAATAATAATTAAGAATTCCTATTACTTCAGAATTTAGTCGAATTATATAGACAGGGATATTAGGAAACAATTACATTTTAAAGGTGAACTACCACAATGTTTATTCCATAGGAATTCTAATGGAGTTCATCGGAATTCCAGTGGAGATTTGAAAATATAATTTTCATCAATCCAAGATGGGTGAGATGTAGATGGCGAAGAATTTTAATACAAAACCATTAGATGGGATCTTTGAGGATTTTCTCTCAGGCCCCAAAATTTTCAAAAATCGAGACGTAATGCGGGCAACATATGTGCCAGAAGATCTGCCCCATCGAGAAGATCAAATTACGCGAATCGGTAAAATTCTAGCAACCATCCTGAAAGGTGGGGTCCCTTCAAATATTTTTCTTTATGGAAAAACTGGAACTGGAAAAACTGCTGTGGCATTATATGTATTAAAACATCTAGTTGCAAAGTGCGAAGAAATTGGAATAAAGCTACCCTTAAAAGAAGTGATAAATTGCAAGGATATTGATACTGATTATCGCGTATTTGCAAGATTATCTGCAGCAGTTGGAGAGAATGTTCCATTTACAGGTTTACCCACGGATGAGGTATTTTCACGATTTAAAGGGAGGTTAGATTCCGATCAACAAACCTTCATAATTGTTTTGGATGAAATTGATCAATTAGTAAAAAAGGCCTCTAAAAAAGGATCACCAAATAAAGTTCTCTATGAATTAACTCGAATAAATAGCGAACTTAAAAAGGCACGAGTTTGTATAATTGGAATCAGTAACGATTTAAAATTTAAAGATTATCTAGATCCGCGTGTTCTAAGCAGTTTAAGCGAA
>JABXJU010000353.1 GCA_013375405.1 Candidatus Helarchaeota archaeon | reverse complement strand
CCATTACCGTGCCCACGCCACATCTGCCAGCCGCGCGTCCCCAATTTGGCTTATCGACATCATTCATGACTGCAGCATATTTTACAAGATTCTCTCCTGCAATACCGATACAGGCCACATTGAAATCTTCTCCGATCTCTTCCTTGATTAATCTCGTAGTCTCTGAGGTGTTTTTACCCCAAAGATGTGATGCGTCCTTGAGCTCCGCTTTTCCATTATCAGTCACAAGATAGACTGGCTTTTCGGAGATACCTTCGAATATAATCCCATCAAAACCAGACCTTTTAAAATCCCTTCCCCATTTCCCGCCAGAATTCGCGGATCCCCAGAGATTGGTAAGGGGAGATTTAGTAACAACTGCAAAACGCCCGGTACTTGGAGCAGGTGTTCCTGTCATAGGACCTGTCATAAAAATGAGTTTATTTTTTGGTCCTAGTGGATCGGTTCCCTTTTCAACTTCATCAAAGAGATACTTAGTGGCGAGCCCACTTCCACCAACATACATCGTTATTGTATTTTCGTTCAAAACCTCTTCAGTTATTTTTAAGTTGGTCAAATCAACTCTCAATATCTTTCCCATATAGCCATACATTTTCAACACATCAATTAAGAATGAAATTAATATAAGTTCGTTTTATTTCCTTTTTTGTCTTTGGTCTATTTAAAAATCTATCTTTTTTTTTTATTTATAACGAAACCAACCAATAGTATTATTTCCTTCTTAAATAGTCGCACCCCCATCAACTAAGAGATAAATCCCTGTCGAAAATTCTGCGGTGGCTAAATATAAAGCAGCTTCAGCCATTTCTTCGGGAGTTCCTAACCGCTGCATTGGTTGGCGAGCAATAAAGTCAGCACGGGCTTTTTCAGGATCATCAAAAGCGGCTATCCTTCTAGCTAGGGATTCCGTATCGGTGGTGCCAGGGCATAAACAATTCACCCGTATCCCGTCTTCAAGATAGTCAGCAGCCATAGCTTTAGTAAGGGACCATAAAGCGCCTTTAGATGCAGAGTATGGCGCACGTTCCTTTACACCTTTAAAAGCAAGTACTGAAGCGTTATGAATAATGACTCCCTTGGTTTTTTTCAATTCAGGAAGGCAGGCTTTTGAAACGAGGTATACACCCATCACGTTTACTGCAAAAGTACGTTCCCAATCTTCAAGTGACGTGTTATCAACGCGTCCAGGAATGATGATCCCAGCATTGTTAAATAATATATCTATTTTTCCAAATGCCTTTAATGTTTCTTTGACAATTTTCTCGGCTGTTTCCTTTTTTGAAACATCTCCTTGAATAAAGATTGCGTCTCCACCATTTTCCTTGATAATTATAGCGGTTTTCTCTGCTGAATTTGATTGAGAATTCACACAAATTTTTGCGCCCTCTTTTGCATATAGAATAGCGGTGGCCTTACCAATTCCCGCGCCACCACCTGTTATTATAGCTATTTTTCCCTTTAATTTCATTATATTCACCCATCTTTAATTTTATGGATTATTGGTGTTTCTCTCTATAAGGCTTAGTCTCCGTGCGGTAATATTTTTCTCCATGTTTATTTAAATACTGCCATGTTAGATTAAGTACAGGGGGCAATTCGGGAATCCAAAAGCCATCGGGGATGGGTTCGGAAGGTTTCCATTTTTTTGTAAGATCGAGTTCGGTCATAATAATCCCTTCACCATCTTCACGTCTCAAGCGGGCAAGAATTTTTCCACTCCCATCCACGATCTGAGTTTCCCCAAGATAATATGATTTATATGAAAAATCTGGTACAAGTGGCGTTTCACATTCAAAATCCCCAGCATGGGCAGCATGAACCACAGGTACTCCAAGCAATCGTGCGAATCTAGCGGGAGTTTCGCTCATAATTTCTACATTCCATTCATGGATATCCGGTGTAAACCCTTGGAGGGGTTCTTTAGGGATAGTCCACCAGCAAGAACCGCCAACCACCATATTCACACGATCTAACAGTCGTCGAACGGTACGGGTACGCACAAATTCCCAGCAAAGTGCCACACCGATATTACCAACTGTAGTTTCTAACACCCCGTCATCTTTACCCCCAATATAATAACAATTTTCCCACATAGTAGGTTGATCTTTATCGTGAAAATAGGTATTGCCATCTGGGAAAGCCAAGACGAAGGTATTATAGCTTTCATTACCCCTAAGGGCTATAAACGATCCGCCCACCACACCATTGTACTTGATTGCCAGATCATTAAGCAATTGCATCGGTTTGTCGTCAATAGGCATTGCTATATCGAGCATCTTTTTTTGATAACCCATTGCGGAAGTAAAGAATTCTGGTAGAATCACCCATTCAGCTCCATCGGTGAAAGCTTGTGTAGCAAGGCGCTTAGCGATCTTGAGATTTGCCTCCACATCTGCAAATTCTGCCATCATTTGAATTGCCGCTATCTTCATCTTTTACTTTCTCCTTATTATTCATCAGTCGTTAAAGTTCTATAATTTTTCTAGCTTCTGAGGGGGTTGCTATGGCACGGCCTAATTCTTTGCTGATCCTTGCCATTCTCGCCACAATTTCAGCATTATCATTGGCTAGTACCCCTTCTTTAATATAAGGATAATCTTCAGTTCCTACACGCACATGACCATCATGTAGAATGGCAAGCGTTGCGATTTTGGCTTGCTCGGGACCCATGCAACTGACTGTATAAAGACTATCGGGAGGATAATACTTCTTCCGTAAGAAGAATT
>JABXJU010000352.1 GCA_013375405.1 Candidatus Helarchaeota archaeon | reverse complement strand
GCCAATAGCCCCTCCAATTATAGAAATCCCTATCCACGCTAAATTGCCAAAGAGAACAAAGAAGAAAAACTGCACCAAAAGTCGAGAAATTTTTAATATCAGCGGTTTTCGGGTTTTTCCTTTTGCTTCTTCCTCGTCGAATTCATCCATTACCGTAACCTATTTTCTTTTCTTTTTACGTTTTTAAAAAATCAATACATAAATCTTTTTCAATCTGCATTCGTCGGTATTTTTTGGATCGTTTTCAATACTTTTTAAAAACGAAAATTAAATAATGAAAATACGGTTTTTTTAGTTTAAAATAAATCAGGGTAAGAATAAGAACAATCGGGGGAATTATAAAGGAAAAAGGCAGTTGTTATCATGAGTTAGGTAGAGGTGAGAAAATGAGTTTTGAAACAGTTATTTATGAATCCAAAAAGAAAATCGGTTATATTATCCTGAACAGACCCGAAAAACATAATGCTCTAAATTATCAGTTATTAGATGACTTAGACGCCGTTTTTGACCATGCTGAAGCTGATGACAAAGTAAATGTAATAGTGTTAAAAGCTAACGGTAAAAGCTTCTGTTCTGGTTTTGATCTTAAAGGATCTTACTATATATCAGCGCCAGAGGGTGGTTGGAAATATAAAAATTCGTATGAAAGATTAAATAAAAAGATATATGCGAAATTTCCCCGTATATTGAATTTCCCAAAAATTACAATTGCTCAAGTTCACGGTCATTGCACTGATTCTGGATGTTACCTTCAGCTTTTATGCGACATTTCGGTGGCAGCGGAAGACGCAATATTAGGACACCCTGCTATGAAATGGGGCGGTACACAATGCTTGCCATTATGGCAATTTTATTTAGGTGTCAAAAAAGCGCGATATCTTTTAATGACTGGTCGAACAATAACAGGAAAAGAAGCAGAACGAATCGGTCTTGTTAGTTTAAGTGTTCCTCGCGACAAACTTGAAGAAGAAGTTAATAATATGGCTTCTGAAATAGCCAATATACCCCCGGTTGGAGCTTTACATAACAAAATTTGTCTCAATACTGCCCTAAAAATAAGGGGCATTGATTCATTATTTACATACTACGGTCAGATGAATAGATTTGAAAGATTAATGGGTATTATCGGAAAATGAATTTAATCTTGAAGATATATTTAAACGTGCTTGAATTTAAAAAGAAAAAAAGCAGTTGTTATCATGAGTTGGGCATACGAACTTAAAATTAGAGGTGAATTAAATGGGTGAGAAAGAGTATACAGAGGAAGAAAAACGCAATCTGGAAGTCGTGAAGGAGTGGGCACATTGTTGGAACACACCTGGATTAGCTGCAAGATTGGTCGATGAAATTTATACCGATCAGTGTGAAGTGTTTACACCACTGCAAAATATATACCACGCGAAAATGGGAAAGAGTAAAAAAAGTTGGAGAAGATTAGAATTAGAAGTCGAAAAACTTTATAAAAAGCGTGAAATGCGGATTGTTTCGACCGTGTCTAGAGGCGATACAATTGCGCTGGAAGCCGCAATCACGCTGATTACTGTCAAGGGAAGAACAATCGAAGGATGGTTTGCCGCGTTCCTTAAGTTTAAGGATGGGCGAATCTTCGAAGACCATACTTATATGAAATTGTAATCATTATTCCTCGTATTTTGAAACATCTACTAGATTTTGCAGATTGAGAGAAAAAGATCAAATATAATTATATCCTAATCCTTTAGAAAGGAGTAGATCATCCAAATTTTTCCTCAATTTTCGATCTAAATCCTTTTGTCGTTCTGAAACGTAGCCCTTAAAACTTGAGTGCATAATTGGTCCCATTAAGAAATTAGAATTTCCCAATTGATTAAGGGAAAAAGGTTTCGTATGTAATATTTCGTTAATAACCTTATTAATCGGCTTTTTTTGTTCGAAGTTTTGTCTGAGTTTATCTAAATGCGAAGGGAGCAAGGGCCGATACCCAAATGATGGGGTAGTAGGATTTACCAAGTCCGAAAAATCTTCAACATTCCCTAATTTCATCCCTACTCCGTAAGGATTTGGTTTAAAAAGGCTATCAATCTTGATTTGCCATATATCCGCCGGATCTGTAATGAAAATATTGCCGTGCCCGCGAGGGTCGCGTCCCCCCACAAAAATATTCCACCCTCGAGGATTTTTATTGTATTTATGTTCAATTTCTGCAAGTAACTCTTTTATCGATTTCATAAAAAGCTCCTAGTTAAACTAGCTCAAATCTATATAAAAACTCAATCCTTTGATTCGATAGGATAATAGCCGTATTTTTCGATGGCATTTGAAATAGCCATGACATTGGGTAGAGGGACGTTCAAGGGTAACGCGCAGACCGGGCAAACAATATACCTTCCCCCGGGTGCTAAATTTAGAATATTTTCCTTGACCCGTTCTTCTACATCTTGGGGCGTTCCCGTGAGCAATTCTTGACTTACATCAATGGTTGCACCCACTATACAAACTTTTGGAAACTTTTTCTTGAAATTTACCCAATAATTGATATCTAATGGATGCGATCCATTAACAGCATCAAATTTAATTTCACTGCAGATTTCATTGAAGTAGGGGTTCATTCCACAATTATGAAGAATAAAGGGGACCTTTATTTCCATTCGAATTCGCTTAATAAATTGCCCCTCAAATTTCATCGCATCCTCAAAACTCATCATCGTTTTATTGAAAGCATATCCAGTAAAAAAGATGGCGGGAACTA
>JABXJU010000351.1 GCA_013375405.1 Candidatus Helarchaeota archaeon | reverse complement strand
ATTTTGTTTTAACTTATGTAAAATGCCCTTTAGATGTCTGTATTAAACGTGATAATAAAGGATTGTACAAAAAAGCTATTGCTGGTGAAATTAAGAATTTTACAGGAATTTCTCATCCCTTTGAAGAGCCAATAAATCCTGAAATTATTATTGAAACCGACAAAGAATCCTCTAAAGAATGTAAAAAGAAAATTATTAAAAAATTGGAAGATCTAGGCTACTTATTGAAATAAATTTGAAGCTGGTTTAATATCCAAACTGAGCTGCCGTCGAAGATGTAACTTCTGCAATATCTGCAAGCTCCTTCTCGGAAAAATCCGTTTTATAATATGTAGGTTGATGTAAAGTTTTAGTATAATAGTTTTTAGTTTCCTCGAACTCTTTTGGGGATAACTCTGTATGTTCGAGTATTTTATCTATAATCTTAGCTGGAGTCCCGCATAAATCTTCATACCTGATAAGTAGGGTTGCTTTTTTAATTTTCTCATTAGTTTCTCGAAGATTTGCTACGAAATCGTATATAGAAGACCAATAATATGCCCAGCCCTTTACATATGTTTCATCATTTCTCCATAATTTACGAATTTTATGAATAAGATCTGTATTACCCACATTAATGCATACACGATTATAACCAAACTCACGAGATCCAATGATTCTTGACCAATCCATCATGAAGGGTATTTCGTTTTCCAATTTTGTAAAAAGCCTTGTCTGTTTAATAAAGGATGCAATATGGGTAACAGGATCACGAATTAAGAGCAAAAATTTGGAGCTCGGGAACAGCCTTAGTAAATATTCCATTCTTGTTATAACATAATTATTTTTGGTTAGGTAGCGGGAACGCCTTTCACTTAACAAAAGCTTTCGAATATGGTTTATATAAAACCGTTCAAATTTAGGATGGGAAACCTTCGCATCAACTACATTTGAAATACTTTCTTTATGGATGGTATCAAAAAATTTTTGCCAAAACATTTCCTCCACTGCATTTGGACTGTCTTGTGTAACCATAATACCATCCCTATGGATTCGTTCAACAGGTTTTGTGTTCATTTTCATTCTACTTGTAATTAGACTGAACCAATGAGGGAGATATGGCATTAGTTTGTGCCGATAGCGGTGCGATGCTACATCTGGATGATTACTTAACATATTGAGAGTAATTGTTGTTCCAGCACGAGCAAGTGCGGTAATATAAATAGGCCGGTCGATTCTTATCTTGTTTATCCGTTTGTGTAACTGCATTGTCTCTATTTTATCAAAAAAAAATGATAGCTGTCTATTTGTATCAAAAAATTTTGTAATAGCATATGCCGGAAATGATATCTTAGCTTTTTCAGTTGGTTTCGCTTTAAGGTTTATTTTTACCAGGAGACGATCCTCCATTGGTTAGGTATTTTATCTTACTTCTCCTTATTTTTTTTTCTATATGTGAAACCTTCACGCAATTTTCCAATATCACCCATATCGACATTCGCTTGTGCTGCCGCAGATCGAAGTTGTGTTCTATCCTTGACCCTAGCCTTTGATTCCTCAGTATATTCTTTCCATAAAAATTCCGTCTGTCTCCCAGATTTTTTGCTAATAATAATATCCGGTGAAACATCGTTTCTCCTTGAATCCATGGTTATATCCAAATACGCCCCATCCAATATTTCCTCAAACGTAAAACCTAGATCTTCCATCTTGATCCTCCCCTCAGGATCGTCTGGATATCTTCTCTCTAATAAGTCGGGCTGTTCATCCGCCTTCTTATATATTTTTTTATTGCGAAAATTCGGGAGGATTGGACTGGACGATTGATAGGGCATGACAATTCCTTTCTGTTCATATTTCTTCCTTAGATATTGAAGGTATTCAGGGGTTTTTTCTTCTATTAGAGGGCGATTTTCGGCTGCAAGAGGGGAGATATATAACCTGTGCTCCGTAAGTAACCCTGCCATAATTCCAAGGAATCGCGATCTAAACCTTTCTGGTGCATATGTGAATGTTCCCATCATTGGAGGGCGAGGCCAAATGTTATACCAATAATCTTTTAGTTTGTAAGTGAATTTAGAAACCATTCCATCAAACATGCAACCTAATGTTTCGAAACTAGATGACTCTGCAATCATATTGAGGGTCGCGCTGCACCATATTATAACAATATTATAATAGGAGTCGCTCCACTGTGGAGTTCTTTCATTTCTTGCATCATAAAGGGTAGAAATGATTCGATCTGCGGCTTGATCCAAGCTTTTACTTTTTTTTGGGATATCCTTAAGCTTAATTCCAAGTCGCATGTGCCGGCGATCAAAAAATTCATCCCCTTCATTTATAACCCACCAATCCACAGGAATTCCATCTTCAGTATGAAGATTTAATGCAAATCCACATTGTGACTCTTTAAAATCATGGATAATTAAAAAAGTAACATCTCCACTTTCGCCAAAGAGTAGTTTCATGACGCCTCGTTGTAAATCGTTTCTAATTGGCGATATTGGGGAAAAAAATGCATATGTCATAATTTTATTGGCTTGCCATTCAGGGATTTTACCCAAAATTCTGTCACGAGCGGTAAAGATGGATTCATTTAACCTATGCTCGCATAAATCATAAATGTTAACTATAAATTCTGAGAACAAATGCTTGAGAAATTCCCAGCCACTTTGTTTAAACATCCCCCAAATATTCGTTCCTAACGGTAAATGATATTTCGTGGGAATGTCGTCCGAAATTTCTCCAAAAGT
>JABXJU010000350.1 GCA_013375405.1 Candidatus Helarchaeota archaeon | reverse complement strand
AGTCGTTCGGAGGCAAACAACCAGCGTTGTTACAACCAATGCCGTCGTAAGAGTGTAAATCAGGATCTGTTCTAATTTTATTCCGAAAAGAGCTATCCCGGTCGTATACGCATCATGGATAACCCATATGCCATCATAAATGGCTATGGTATCGAGGAATAGCACATATATTGAGATGATCGTAATACCCCAAAGCCATTCGCGACGTTGTTGCCAGAGCAGGTGCCCGCCCAACCACCATAGAAAGCCCAAAACCGGACCAATGAAGCATAGAATCACACCTAAGTAGAATGATTTGTCGTATTGGAATAGCCACAGACCCAATATCATAATACTAAAGCAGAACACAGTGCCAATAATACGCAATGTTTTCCTGGGAGTGGGAGGCGGTGGAGCTACTTTCTTTTTGGAAGACCACAGGCTTAAAACGAAGAAACCAGCGAGCAATGTATGATTAATGAACCAGAGGTACTCTTCTATGGGTATATGCCCCAACCTTGGTAGATCACATTGCAAACATTCCCAAACCCCCTTCGCCGCGATAATGTTATCCCAGAAGGTAGAAAATATCACAGCGAGACCTGCCACCGCCACAATAATGCCGAAACCAATCAATTTGATTTCACGTGGCTCTGATTTTAAAACTATAGGAGGAATTAAAGCCAGTCCCAGAGTTGGAATAAGCAAGAATAGATGTAAAAGTAAATACGAGAGTTGAATCGTTAGCGCCACAATATATAATATGGCCCCAGACGCTACCAACATCGCAATCACAATGTAAAGACGTCTTCGCTTCGATGCAGAAGTTACAGTTTCCTCTTTATTCCCACCTGGTGGTATTGATTCGCTTTCTTGATTACTACCTTCACTCATATCCTAACTCTCTCTAAAGGTAATACTCCCAAAAGTTCTTTTACACACATCATTGCTGAGTCGGCAGCACATTCTAATCCAGGAAGTGCCCTTGACGCGTAGCAATCTCCCACAAAATACAGCCCGTCAATTCCAGGCGCTTTAATGCCAGGCCGATGCTTACCCGACCTTCCCGGTGTATGTTTTGGTTCCTCATAATGAAAATATGTAGATATCCAATAAGCATCTTTATCCCAATTAGGAAACCATGCGTTTAGGTCTTTTTTCATCTCTTCAAGCAGCTGATATCTTAGTTGACCATCTTTAACAAGCTCTTCATAATTACAGATGATTGAGGATTCAAAGATATGCTTCCCCTCTGGAGCTAATCCAGGAGCAACATTTGTAGGCACGAATATACTTCCTGGGAGCTTTATACTTGGAAAATTAACCATGAAGAACTTCTTCCCTTCATACACAGGCTTGGGTGTTAGAGCCGTGAGCCCAAGATTTGCCGTCCGTAATGTTAAATGATGAACTTTTTTTACAAAACTTTCTGGAAACTTTTCTTCTGGAATCACTTTAAAGATATCCCAAACTGGAACTGCAAGTATGACAGTTGGCGCTGAAATATTTATGATTTCACCGAAATCTCCCTCAATAACTTCTTCACTTTCTTTTTCAACAAGAACACCGGTTACCTTATTATTTTCGATCAAAACACTTTGGACCGTGGTTCCCGTTCTAACAGTACCTCCATTTTCTTTGATCTTATCAACAATTTCCTCAAGTAATTCTTGCATTCCATTGGAAGGAATCCACATCGACATACTTTTCATTAGGAGTTGAATCGTTTCATAAACAGCACTAGCAGCTAGTTCCTCCAGCCGTGGAACTGTACAAACGATTGCACCTGCCATCTCAAATAAATCAATAAGAAATTGGCTAGAAATATTCTCTTTCAGCCATTGAGCGCCAGAAATATCATCCAGAGCCTCAAGATCAACCGGACTACTTAAAATTTCTCTCATCTTAGTAGAATCTTCTTCTGCCCTCATTTGCACTAACGGAAAAATCTCGTCCATGCTCTTAAACCCACCTTCATAAGACATTAAGATATCCCTGAATAATGCCCTTTTAGGCTTGACACCAAGTTCCTTTAAAAGTTCCTCATACCTCAATCTTTTCAATACCGCGTGCTGCCCAATGCTTCGGACAACACCATCCTTTCTAAAAGTAGCGGCTCGACCACCGACATTTTTCTTTTTTTCTAACAATAACACTTTTTTTCCTGCCTTAGCCAAGAGCCCCGCAGCTCCTAGCCCACCGATGCCCGCGCCGACAACTATTATATCGTATTCTTTATCCAATACAAATTCCCTTCTTCTTTTTTTTAAAATATTTACTTTTTAATGATATTTAAAAATTGGTAGAGTGTGTTAATTAAAAATCACTCCTTATAAACCAAGCTCCTTCCAATTATAGCTCCCTGGACCATGATCTTTCGTTTCTTCCCAAGGAATAGGATTAGGAGGATTAGATACGTTTTTTGGATCAAAAGTTCTTTTAAATTTCCTTATTATTGAATGAAAATTTAGATGATGAGGCCCTATTACATCTGCATCCTCAGAAAATTGAGCTCCTACAAATCTTCTACCCATATCTTGATGTATACTTTCCATCGTAAGATCCCTCCCTGCTTTCCATGCCTCCCGAGTCATTTCCCCGTGTAAATATATTTCGGTATAAGCCATATGACCATGATCAACCGAGGTACACATACAACTGTCACCATCATCCATAAAATATTGTGGTATATATTCTTTTTTTAGCTCATTTGCCATTTCAAAAGCTTCTCTACACCATTCCAACGAGAGATCGGAAGAGCG
>JABXJU010000349.1 GCA_013375405.1 Candidatus Helarchaeota archaeon | reverse complement strand
ATAAGAATGAGTTTTCGCCCTTCTTTTAGGGCAACATCACAAACACGTACAATTAAATTAGAGGATATCCCACCTGCAATCATCCCTAATGTCTTCATAGAACAGGGGATAACTAATACCGCATCAAACTGAAAAGAACTGCTAGCAAGCGGCGCCTGAATATCATTGAAATCATAAATAACTTTAGCGTATTTTGTAAGAGTATCAGGATCTTGGTGTAATTCCTTTTCAATCACGATTTTTGCAGCATCTGAAATAATGAGATGAATTTCTGCCTTTTCTTGCAAATACTCTAAACACGTTTTTGCGTATATTGCACCGGAAGCTCCTGTTATACAGAAAATTATCCTCATTTTTTTCTCCAAAATCATTAATTCGTTCTTACATTTAAATTAATTTGAGGCTTCTGTTTGAACCAATTTTTTATCAATTCTTCGCAGAATGCCTGAGAGTGTAGATTTTGCGATACTTAATTTGTTGGCTAGTTCAGTCAGTGTAATTTTTCGTGGAATTTCATAATATCCCTGTTCTAGAGCTTGATCAAGCACTTCTGCTTGTCTAGCTGTGAGTTGGGGTTCTTCTCGGTATTTTCCGATATTTTTTAGCTCAACTTTAATATTTTTTTCGGTAAATAAATCATTCAATTTGCGAATTTTTTCGTGAGGGGCAAGAACCTCCCAGTTGGCTATTCCATTTATGATAATCACTGGCATTTTTAATATTACTTCGCTCTTAATGAGAGAAATTAATAGCCAAGGGTCATTCGTTTTTACATTTAAGATCTTTGTATTTTTAAAATCAGAAATTTCATGCAATTCCATACATGAAGGGTGCTTCTTTATTTCAGTAACTAATTGTTCAAGTTTTGGACCAATGATTTTTACTAGAGCATTCCCAACCATTTTTTCCGTTGGTAAAATTGACAGAACCTCAAAGGTAATCTCTGGATATTTTTTACTGAGAACTGCAATCCAAAGTTTTTCAGGCATATGAATGGCAAATTTTGCGATCATTACATCCGACATGCTTTACGACCGTAGGTGAGTTAAAAAAATGTCAGTTAATTACTAAAATTTAGAATTCTTTTCTTTTTAAATATTTCAAATAATTCGAGGGCAGCTCGAGCAGGTAATTCGGTACCAATCCCCCAGCCTCCAGCATCCCCTGAGCAGTAATATAATCCTTCGATTGGAGAAATCATGGAAGGTCTTTTGTTACCAACTTGATCGATTGATTGAGCTATCCCAGTTCCCGCGCCTTCCTTCCCAAAACGTGCGTTTAAAAGAGTTGTTGAAATGAAATCTTGAATCACAATATGATCCTCAATTTCAGGCCAGAGTGTTAGTAGCGTATTTAAACATGTTTGTTCCCACTTTTTCTCATCCGCTTTACTCCATTTGACCATACTCCCAAAAGCCGTTGGAGAAACACCATGAATGTTTTGGCAGCCGTCGGGGGCAAGAGCGGGATCATGATTGCTGATTGGCACGATGAGCAAAGCGGTTAATTTGGGTACTCCAAGTTTAGTAAAGTCTATATCTTTAATCCGATCAGGGCTTGTAAATATTCCTTGCATATCCTGTCGATCCATTTTAGGGACATAAGTCAGCATTTTTTGGTCCGTTACGATTATATCAACTCCAATTTTTATGGAACAGACTTGTCCTCCCCATTTTAACCTTTGTATGTAGTTTACATAATCTTTAGAGAAGTATTTCTCACCTATTAATTTGAAACCAGTTGTTTTAATGTCGGAATTAGCAATTACGATATCTGCTTCAAAAAATTTATCATCTGGTCCGGCTTCAACTCCCTTAACGTTATTGTCTTCAACAATTATTCTTTTAACGAGACCATTTTTACCAGTATATATTTGTCCCCCTTTTTCCACTATAATATCGCAATATGCTTCAGGAATTGCACCAGTCCCACCAATCGGATAGCCCATCGACATTTTCCGTGCATTATCTCCAATGCACCTTAAAAATTCTCCAGCTGATGTAGATAGAGGATCTGTCCCGAACATGACCCCGGCTTGCATTGAATACATTAATTTATTGATCTCTCCTCTATTAGGCCCATAAAAATCATTGAGTAAATCTATTAATGGAATCGTATCATATTTGTCTGTTTCTTCAATGGGTATACTTCTAACAAAGTCTGTAAAACTCTTTTTTTCTTTCTTTACCTTGCCCTTTCTTTTCTTAGTTTTGGTCACACTCGAAAGTTCTATGCCCATTACATTTACTCGCGGACCAGGATTCCTAGTATAGCTCCATTTTAAGCTCTTTCCGCAGCGGTGCAGGATTTCACCTAATGGGCCTCTATTACAGGTAGAAAATATATGACACCCGATATCAAATTTCCAACTCCGTCCTTGATCATCCTTCTTATCGTAAGAGGCACAACGTCCGCCCAGAATTGTGTTCTTTTCAAAAAGAGCTATATCAGCATTTGTAGATACGGCAAGTAACGCCCCTATTCCTGAACCTCCAATACCTGAACCAATTATGACAATCTTTGGAGACATGGCAAACAATTAACATTCAAAATTATAAAAATTGTGCAGCTAAGGTTAATGAGATTCAAACTAAAATTAATTGAGCAATTTTTTTTATCTATTAAAATTAACTAAAAAATCGAATTGTTCTTATTGGTTACCGCCGCCTAGCATGTACAGCAAGAAGGCGATGACACCCATAAAAATATAGAATTGGATCATACCATAATCAAGAAAATTCAGGG
>JABXJU010000083.1 GCA_013375405.1 Candidatus Helarchaeota archaeon | reverse complement strand
TATAGAGTAGTAGCCTTTGCCTGTAATAAATGAGGGTATGGGGCTGCTGATCTAACGGGAACTACTCGAAATAAATATCCGACAGATATTCGGATTATTCGAGTACGATGCACTGGTCGGGTCGATGCCTATCATCTCCTCCATTCCTTTAGAAATGGAGCTGATGCAGTCATGATTATTTCATGACATATTGGCGAATGTGATTTCAATAATGGAAATCTCAAAGCCCAAGCTCGAATTAATTTCGTAAAACGAGTATTGAATCGAATTGGGCTCGATGAACGGAGAGTAAATTTGTATGAATGCGGAGCAGCGGAATTCAACCGCTTTCTCGAAGCAGTTAACGATACGATGGGAAAATTGGAGAAAATCGGCCCTAACCCACTTAAAAATTAGATTATTTAGTATGATTCTCGAATAAAAAGGTGGAAGTTCGAGAGGACAATCCTTGAACGCAAAGGGTTAATAATCAAAAGCAATTGAAATCCTCTTTGAGCGAAGGAGGTAAAAAATGTCTAAATTAACAAAAGAGCTGATGGATGCAGTAACTGAGGCATATGGTGGAAGTTTATTTGTTCGTTCGCTCCTCGAAAACCAACTCGATATTGAACAAGCAGGAAAGTTGAGAATAGATCAAATAGAAAACATTACAGATAAAATTATGTTTGTTGAAATAGAAAAATATCAAATTTTATTATCTCTTTTATCGAGAGGGTTTGCCTCCATTTCACAACTTGCGTCTGAATTGAAGCTCACTGAATTTATAATTATGAAGCATATTCTGGCCCTTCAAAATGAAGGTTGGTTGGAATTACGAGATAAAGAAAAATTGATTTATGGAATTAAATCATTAATGACAAAAAATAAGGAGAAATTAGAATTAGATTTAATTTCTCCTTGGAATCTCCAATCGGCTTATGATCCAATTCAAATAATAGTTGATTCAAACCTATGTTGCCTTTGTGGCGCGTGTAAAGCAGTTTGTCCAGTTGAAGCAATTACAATTGTGGATGACAAACTAACTATTGATGAGGAGAAATGTATCCATTGTGGTTTTTGTAATTATCACTGTCCTAGAACTCTGATGCCATTAAATATATTGAGGACGTATGTGTCTGGACCCCAAGCTAGTTTCTTTCAAGATCTGAAGGAACAACCCTATGGGCCATTTAGAATAATTAAATCTGCCCAAACTCGAAATGACAAAATTAAGGGAGTTTGTCAGGATGGTGGAATGGTTACTACGTTTTTACAGTATCTCTTAGAAAAGAAAGAGATAGAAGGTGCAATTGTAACGAAAAGAAAGCCAAAATCATGGAATACAATGGCGGTTATAATATCAAATTTTGAAGAACTTCTTGAAGGATCTGGCACTAAATATGCGGTCTCTCCTAATTTCGTAGCTCTTAATGAAGCTCGCAAACTTGGATTCAAGAAATTAGCGTTCGTTGGAACACCCTGTCAAGTCCAAGCAATGCGTAAGTATCAAGTTTATTCAAATATTTTTGAAGATATTTGGGGTTCCATTGAATATGTAATTGGGATTTTCTGTATGGAAACATTTTCTTATGAAAACGTGGTTAAAATCTCAGAGGACATTTGTAAAACGCCAATCACAAATGTTTCAAAAATGGATATTAATAAAGGAAAGTTTTTTGTCTATGATTTAGAGAAAAATCCATCAGAAGTTCCAATTAAAGAAGTAACTTCATTAGCCCGTCACGCATGTCATTATTGTGTCGATTTAACCAATGAATTGGCAGATATATCTTGTGGATCAATTGGTTCAGGTCCTGGATGGTCTACCGTAGTTGTTCGATCGGAAAAAGGTAAGAAGCTCTATAATGCAGCACTTAAGAAGAAATTCTTTCAAATAAAAGATATTCCAGCGGACAAGCCCTTTGGAATACCGTTGATTGAAAAGCTTGCCAAAGGGAAAAGAAAGCGAAATTTTAAAGGTTTAATGAAAATTTTAGATGAGGCTCCTCCCTATTATTATAATTCTTTAAAGCAAATCTTGAAGGTTGAAGAACAATGATAACAAGCACTGAATTAAAGAAACGGGTTAGCTATTGTTATCAATGTGGTACTTGTTCAGGATGCTGTCCTGTTTCGTATACACAAGAATTTTCACCCCGTGCAATTATTTACGATTTGTTGAATAATCCGAACCCTCAAGAGATTCTTAAGAAAAATAACTTGTTAGTCTGTTTAACGTGCAATTACTGTTTGGCTAGATGTCCTCAGAATGTAAATTTTGGAGAATTTATTCGTCAAGCTCGTACAGAATTATTCAAAGAAGGATTCCGTGTGGAAGAAACTCATGATTGTTTTGTTTCAAATGTCTCAAATATTCTTGCAAAAAGCAGTGTAACTCCAAAATTTCCGAAGGATTATATTCCAGATAATGTCCAATTAGCGACAACCGGTGAAATTGCTTATTTCCCAGGATGTCTTGCTATTTTAGGGGCATATTTTGACGATATCGAGATGGATTTCAAGGGAATTGTAAGAAATTCAATTTTAATTCTTGATAAATTACTGGAAAAGCCACTAGTATTGTTAGAAAATGCAAAATGTAGCGGTCATGATGTCCTCTGGCAGGGAGATTATGAAACCTTTAAAAAATTAGCTGAGTATAATGTAAATTTATTTGTAGATGCAGGTGTCAAACTTGTAATTACGTCTTGCGCGGAAGATTATCGCACGTTGGCAGTCGATTATAAAGAATTATTTGGCGAACTTCCCTTCGATGTGATGCATATCACCCAGTTTTTAGCAGAGCAATTAGATAAAGGGCATCTGAAATTTGAGGGACAGGTTTCAGAAAATATAACATATCATGATCCTTGTAGGTTAGGAAGGCATATGGGAGAATATGATGCCCCACGAAAGCTTCTTAATGCTATGGAAAAGGTAGGTGTGAAATTCACCGAGATGGAAAGAATTCGAGAAAGTTCATTATGTTGTGGGGTAAGTGCATTCAATTATTGTAATGATTTCTCAAAAGCAATCCGCA
Organism: Candidatus Helarchaeota archaeon; assembly: GCA_013375405.1. The sequence goes on along the minus strand of JABXJU010000083.1, from coordinate 13,889 downwards.
TTGATAGACTAAAAGAAGCTGAACAAATAGCGGATTGTTTAGTAACTACTTGTTTAAAATGTCAAATCCACTTTAATTGTACTCTGACAGAGAAAAAAAGTTCGGAACTAGGACGAATTAATGTAGAGGTGAAAGATATCACCACGATTATAGCAAAAGCAATGGGGGTTAGTGAATGAGCAAATTTGATGAACGAATAGGCGCGGCTATGGTTATTGGCGGTGGAGTCGCGGGGATTCAAGCTGCTCTTGATCTCGCACAATCCGGGTTCCGAGTCTATCTAGTTGAAAAGTCACCCTCAGTTGGAGGACGAATGGCGCAACTCGATAAAACTTTCCCTACAAATGATTGTTCTCTCTGTATTTTGGCACCAAAAATGGTAGAAGTCTTTCGACACCCCAATATCGAATTGCTTACCTATCATGAAGTAATGAAAGTTGAAGGAGAAGCTGGGAATTTCGAGGTAACTGTTTTGAAAAAACCGCGTTATGTCGATGAGACAAAATGCAAAGGATGCGGACAATGTACAGAGAAATGTCCTGCCGAAAAATTGTTAAAAATCCCAGATGAGTTCAATTTGGGGCTAAAAACCCGAACTGCGATTTATATTCCTTTTCCTCAAGCAGTCCCTCCAATTTATCTCATTGATCCTGAAACATGTCTATATTTAACGAAAGGAAAATGTGGAACCTGTGCAAAACGGTGTGATGTTGGTGCGATTGATTATGAAATGAAACCGGAATATCGAATGATTAGAATAGGGGCGATCGTTGTAGTCACTGGATTTGAACAATTTGATCCTGGTAAAATGCCTCGATATGGTTATCAATACCCAAATGTAGTTACAGGTTTAGAATTTGAACGGATTATGTGTGCGTCTGGTCCATATCGTGGAGAAATTTTGCGTCCATCAGATCAAGCCCATCCACATACAATAGCTTTAGTATCTTGTGTCGGATCACGAAATGCGAAGGAAGGAGTTCCTTATTGTTCAAGTGTTTGTTGTATGTACCTCGCAAAAGAATGTATTATCACGAAAGAACATGCCCCCGAGGTCGAATGTGTAGTTTTTAAGAGTGATGTAAGAGCATATGGAAAAGGATTTAATGAATTTATTCAACGAGCTCAAAAAGAGTATGGCGTTAAATATGTTGATGGGCGGGTTTCACTGATTGAAGAAGATCCTGAAACTCAAGATTTGATTATATATTATGAAGATATGGCGACTGGGGAATCCACTGAGTTTCGGGCTAATTTAGTAGTATTGGCTACTGCATTAATTCCCTCTAAAGGTACCGATGAATTAGCGAAGATTTTAGAAATTGAAATTGATCATAGGGGATTCTTTACAGAACTCTCCGAATTATCACCTTCTGACACGGTTAAACCAGGGATATTTATATGTGGGTATGGACAAGCCCCAAAGGATATTCCGGAATCTGTGGCAGATGCTAGCTCTGCGGCAGGGAAAATTGCTGAATTACTTGCACCAGTTAGAGGAACATTAGCGAAAGAAATGACTTTTGACGTTCCTGAAAAGGAAGTTAAGCCAGAGGATGAACCAAGAATTGGGGTAATGGTATGTCATTGTGGAATTAATATTGGAGCAACGGTAAATATTCCTGAGGCTGTAGAATACCTAAAAAAGCTTCCGAATGTGGTTGTTGTAGAAGACAATTTGTATTCCTGCTCTAGTGATTCTCAGGAACGTATTAAAGAATTGATTGCGGAATACGATTTAAATCGATTTATTGTAGCATCTTGCACCCCCCGGACTCATGAACCACTCTTTGCACTAACCTGTCGTGAAGGGGGACTTAATCCATATTTATTCGAATTGGTGAATATCCGGGATCAATGTTCATGGGTTCATATGTTTGAACCGGAGGCAGCTACTAAGAAAGCTATTGATCTCATTCGGATGACAATTGCAAAATGTCGGCGCTTAAAACCGCAAGCGCAAGGTGAAGTTTCAGCTATTAAAAAGGCTTTAATCATTGGTGGAGGAGTTTCGGGTATTTCCGCAGCTTTAAATGTCGCTAAGGAAGGATTCGATGCATATATTGTAGAGCGAGAATCTGAGCTAGGCGGTAATATAAAAAAGTTATATCGAATTTTCCCGTCAAACGAAGATGCCGATGAAATTTTGATTAAATTACAATCCCAAATCGCTGAACATCAAAATATAAAAGTCTTTACTAATGCAAAATTAACAAAAGTTGGGGGCTATGTCGGTAATTTTGAAATAGAAATTGCTCAAGAAGAAGAATTACACCAAATTAAAGTGGGAGCAGTAATAGTTGCAACAGGTGCTAATGAATTAAAACCGAAGGGGCTTTTTGGTTACGGAAAATACCCTAACGTAATAACTCAACTCGAATTGGAGGAAAAATTGAAAAATAATGCAGTCAGCAACTTAAAGGATGTTGTAATGATACTATGTGTAAACGCCCGACAAGAAGAGGGAGAATTCACTTATTGTTCAAAAGTTTGTTGTTTTGAATCGATAAAAAATGCCCATCTACTTAAAGAGCAGAATCCAGATGTAAATGTGACGATTCTGTATCGTGATATTCAAATGGCAGGAAAATCCTCGGAGGAATTTTACCGAGAAGTTAGAAAAAATGTTCTTTTTACACGATATTCTTTACACAATCCACCACAAATTACTAAAACAGATGGGAAATTATTAGTAGAATTTCCAAATGTTCTTACTGGTACGGTTACTAGCCAGGAAGCTGATCTCGTTGTATTGGCAACGCCAATGGTTCCTCCAAGGGATGTCGAAGAAATTTCTCAATTTTTAAAAATACCAGTAATGCGTGGCATTCCTCCGTTCTTTCTAGAGGCACATGTAAAATTACGTCCATTAGATTTTGCGACTGATGGGGTTTTCCTTTGTGGCGCGGCCCAATGGCCAAAATCTATTGAAGAAAGTGTTTCTCAGGCAACTGGGGCTGCAGCTCGAGCCTGTGCACTTTTGGCAAAGGGAAAAATCGTCACAGCCGGCATTACAATGGTAATCGATGAATCTAAATGTATCGGGTGCGGACGATGCGCAGAAGTTTGCCCTTACAACGCTATTGAACGCGTTAAAATTGAAAAAGAATTTGAAAATGTGACCTTAGTGGAAGAGAAATCGCAGGTTATTCAAGCTATGTGCAAAGGTTGTGGAACTTGTTCAGTTGAATGTCCAGTCTCTGCAATTACGGCAGGCATTTTACTACCAACCAAGTAAATTCAATGATTCAGGCATACTTAATAGAGGAAAATGAACTGAAAAAGGAGGAGACAGTTCATGAGTAAAAGTTCTGAATTTACTCCCCGAATTGTTGCATTCTTATGTAACTGGTGTGGCTATGCGGGGGCAGATCTAGCAGGTGTTAGTCGATTTCAATATCCTGCAACGATACGTATCATCCGTATCATGTGTTCTGGACGAGTTCAACCATCCTTTATCTTAGAAGCTTTTAAGGATGGAACAGATGGCGTATTAGTTTGTGGATGTCATATCGGTGATTGTCATTATATTTCTGGAAATGAGTTTTGCGAAAGCCGTTTCCAAAAGACCCTTAAAATCCTAATGCTATTAGGCATCGATCCCAGACGAGTCCGGCTTGAATGGGTCTCAGCTGCCGAGGGGATAAAATTTTCACATGTGGTTACAGATTTCACAGATACTCTTAAGGATCTGGGACCATTCGAGCCAAGTTAATAGATTTAAAAGATATGAGGCGGTTTCTTCGGGAATAATCCTACTTTTTTAAGAAAATCTGAGGTTTCTGGATATTTTGAAAGATCTGCATAGGGAAAATAAGTGGAATTAAGGTAAACGTTTTGGAAATTCTCTTTAACAGCCAGTTCAACATATTTTACTTGTTGAGAAATGGTTTCAGCAATAGTGCGCATCTTTTTTGAAAGCAATGCCATTCGAGCACCTGTCCCCGCTGCATTCCCAACAATTTCGACTTTAGATAATGTGATTTCTGGATACATTCCAATGATTCGTGCATTTTTAACATCGATATAATTGCCAAAAGCTCCTGCAATGAATACTTTATCGATATCAGCTTCATTAACACCCAATTCATCCATTAGTATTACACAACCGGTATGCATCGCAGCCTTTGCTAAAGTTAATTGTCGTATATCCCTTTGTGTGATTGTGATATCGTTTCCAATTGAGGTCTCATTTGCCTCCACTAATACAAATTCATATCCATCACTGCCATACCGCAGTTTATTTGATTTTATTGATTTATTCATTTTACCAGTAAGATTCATAATCCCAACTTTGAGCATTTCTGCAACAATATCAACAATTCCCGACCCACATATACCACGAGGTGATGTATTATCAATTGTTTGATATTTACATTCAAAGGTCTTGGGATCTATCTGAATTTTTTCTATCGCACCACTAGCAGCGCGCATACCATGTTCAATTGAAGCGCCTTCAAAGGCAGGACCAGAGGCACAGGAGCATGCAAGCAATTGTTCTTTATTTCCCAAAACTACTTCTGTATTCGTACCAATATCAAGCGCCAGACATAGCTCATCTCGTTTATAAATTTCAGTCGCTAAAATTACTGCAACATTATCAGACCCATTATACCCAGCTATAACTGGTAAACAATAGAGATTACCCGTTGGATTGATTTTTATTCCCATTTTTTTTGGCTCGAGGTTAATTCCTTTGCGAATTACAGGTGTATAAGGAGCTAAAGCTAAATGTTTTGGATTTAAATTTAGAAATATATGGTGCATTGCGGTATTACCGACAGCTGTCATGTCATAGATTTCTTCAAAAGAAACACCTGCTTTTTCACAAAGGATAGTAAGAATCTCATTAATTTTTTTTATTAGAACTTGTTGAAGTTCATGTGAATTTTCAGCCTCACTTTTAGAACTAACATAATTAATGCGAGAAATAATATCTTCACCATAGACGATCTGAGGATTCATGGCAGATTCTACAGCTAATACCTTTCCATTAATCATATCAAGTAAATATCCTGCTAATTTGGTGGTCCCAATGTCGAGAGCAAACCCAAATTTACGGTTTGTAGTATCACCACTTTCAAGTGTAATGATTTTATTATTATTCCATATTGCAACAGTAATATCCCAATTAATATTTCTTAAGAATGGACCAAGTTCCTTCAATAAAGCTTCTTTTATTGTTAAATCGCCTAAGTTATGTTGTTTTTCTAATTCATCAAGTAATCTATCTAAATCAGAACGAGGGTCTTCAATAGTTGGTTTAGGCAATTGGATGTGATATTTTAGAATCATCGGATCAAGATCAACTGGTGTCTTGATTCCTTCAACTTGAAGTCTTTGTCTGCCTGTTCTGCTACTTTCTGGAATCCGAACTATTAAATCAGAATTTACCTTGATTTGACAGGCTAATCTAATTCCATCCGCTATTTCTTCAGGTGCCAATCCCTTTTTCTCATTTGCTGTAATTGGTTGTGTAAGGGCTTCTGAATTAAGTTGAACTTTACACTTATAACAGGTCCCCTTTCCACCACAGATGGATATAATATCCACGCCAGCTATGTTTACTGCTTCGAATAAGGTTATATTACTCGTAACTTTAGCCCTTTTTCCCTCTGGTTGAAAAATCACTTCATAAGTTGTCATGTATAGATTTTCCTGAAAGAATTATAAAGAATCGACTCTTCCTTTACAAAATTGAAAGGAAAATTACGTAATAAGAATGTTTTATCTCGAGGATTATAATATTTATAGCCTAAAGGGTTCCAAACTTCATTTTTAACTAAATTAGAGAAGAGAGAATATTTATTCTTAATGAAATTCATATGGAGAAATTTAATATTTTTAGTATTAGTTGTGGATTGGGTATGAATAAGGACCTCATTTTGAAAATTTTGATAGGTTTCAGAAAACATAAAATTAATTTTAGTGATATCCATGATTTTCATTTCCAGCAGGCGCGAGAGAATTCTTGTAGCCATATCAGAATCATTAGCTAGACTCCCAGCAGCCATGGGAAAATGGACATAGCTCGCCTTACAGGTGTCATGCTGAATAACTTGATGATTGTGGTCTGTAAATGCTCTTAAAATATTTAATCCCAGAATATTCTCCGTATCGATAATTGTACCCCCATGTGATATAAATTCTGGTGAAAGCAAGAACGTAATATTATCTATAGCATGTTTAGCAGAAAAATACGGAAAATCGGATCCAAAAATTATATTTTCCGACCAGCGCTTTCCGGTGCTTTGTTTATTAGTATTATACCAGTCCATATATGAAAGATAGAATTGAGCAGACCCTTTACCATGAAGCATCGAGATTTCTCCGAACGTCTGTGGATCGCTAATGGCTTCATAGATATCATAGTCTCCGATGTACCCCATCGCGCAATGAGCGATTAATACCCTCAAGTGAGGGATTAATTCAGGCTGTTGCCTTCTCAGGATCTCTCGGGTATTTTTCACTAATTGATGAATTGCTAAGATAGATTCTTTTCCTCGTGTGTCGAAGATGACGGGAATTGAGTATCTCGCTGCTTCCATCAGTACAAGAGATACTTTTTGATCTGTAATATTATCTAACCATAAATCAGAACGGGGATGGAGTTTCAATCCTCTCAGCCCGAGGTTTTCGACAGCATTTCGTACTTCTGCAATTGCTTTCGGCCCCTCCATGGGATTACACCGAGCGTATCCGATGAGCTTTAGAGAGTATGGGAATTTTGTGGTGAATCGTGAAACATTTAGATTTGACGCCCGGTAAAGGGCTTCAGGGCGTCGATCACGGAAGACATCCTGAAACGGAAAGGCTACACCTTGATCAATAATCCAACTGCCTTTCAATTTATTAAACAAATCAGAGTGTGACCCACATTTACAGAGTTCGGAAATATTCTTACAGAGATTGTATACAAAAGGGAAAGGTTTGAACTCAAAAGAAAAATGATATAATTGATCATTTAAAGTAATTTGAAAATTATAATTATCTCCAAGTCTTTCCCGAAGAGCGTTACTGATCTGTGAGTAGAAATTCAATGTGCCTTCAGGGGATAAAGGATTCATATTTTGAAGCCCATCCTCGTCCCTCCCTAGATGGCTATGGGCATCAATGAGAAGAATATTTTTCGAGAAACTTTTCGTTCCAGTGTCGATATGAAGAACTATCATAAAACTTACCACTTATTTAATTTTCCAGTGATGGGAGAATAGGAAGGATCCTCACAACATTTTACGGTGAGAAGGATGAGTTCTTTCAGAACCGCGTAAATATTTTGCTGTTTTTGAAGGTAAAGATAGAGTTGATATTCGGCTTCTGTAAATGGAAATTGTGCAACTTTAACATTTCCAAATACGGAGAGGAGCAAGGAATCCAAAAAGGAAGTTTGGAGAAATCCCCGTTTTTGAAGGATATCCTTCAATAATATATACATTTTTTGAACAGCTTCAAACATATAATTGTGGAGCTTGTTTTTTTTGAAATCACCAAGATAATATTCAGTGAATTTCGAGTTAGCTTTCATCATCTCCCGAAATGGAGCTTGTTCAGCCCGAAATGTACCAAATAGTCCTCTAGTGATTGCAGCGTCGCGATTAGCTACTAATAAGTGCGATCCTGCATCTGGAATGTTTTTCATACTTCGTGCGAGAAGGGCGAGCGCTTGAATGGTGAGGGCCATTCCAATTGTCCGAGCGATGGAAAGTTGGGCATCGCAGATTCGCAGTTCAATCGTCCCCCATTCAGTATATGGGAATACATCTTGAAACCGAGCATCCTCGAGGGAGGCTTTTTCAATTACACCCAAAAAATAGCTTGGATCTTGACCTGGATAAAGATAAGGAATATAGACACGTGGGTCTGATCGACTTAACATGGACACATTACTTTTGAGACGAATTGAACGAAGACAACCTGGGGCAGCATATCGATTGCCGATTATTCGGACTTCATCCGTCGGAACCCCATTCATGAAGGGGGAATTAACCGTAAGAGCAACAATATGAGGTATAAAATTTCGAATCATGTTATAAACTTTAATTTTCTCTTTCTCGTCTTTGAATTTGCCTAGATGATAATGCGTACCAAAACTCAATCCCCGATAATATTCTCGTTGAACAGGATTTAATCCCGTAGAAATGAGAAATAAGTTCTTAGGCAGTACTAACTCTGCGATTGAAACGAGCCTTTGACACCACCATATGAGTTCATCAAGATAAGTGCAGGGTGGTGTTACCACTTCAAGGATATATGTAATAGAAGCAACATTCCCATCTCGACCAAATATTTCAATATCTACGCCTTTGCTACCAATTTTATAATCTAAGGATGTAACTATTCCTTTCTCTTCATTTTGGGTAATACGTGGGTCACTTCGAATTTTTTGTTGAATCAATTTTGGGATAGCGGATTCATCTAGATCTCTTATAAGAACTTCGGTCGCATCTTCTACCATTTTTTGCATGGTATGGACTAATTGATCACCCGATAAGAATAAACCGTCCCTTGTGATCATTTGTAATTCAAGCTCTACACCCATCGAAAATGGTAATTCGAGTGGTTTCTTCGGAAACTGCCATGGACTCATCCGTTAAAGTCGCTCCTTTGATAATAACTAAGATCTAATTATCATTAATTAAATCCATCTATCCGATCCAATTATTAAATTTGGTCTTAAATTATTCTATAATATTAAAAATGTCTTAATGCAAAGTGCTTAAAAAGATATAAAACTTAAAAAAAGGAATTGTCCCGCTCTTTTACTTTTTAGCGGCGACGAGATGATAGATAGTATAAATTTAGACCGTAGCCTAGGGTGTGCCCGTCCTATCTAAAGACCCGCACATTATATAAATCAACAGACATCCTGAGTAAGCAAGTCAGTTAAAGTATGTTTTTATCACTATCATTTTATATGTTACTTTTAAATAGGCATATTTCGAGGAATTTCGAGGAAGCGAAGGTTAAGCGAAGAACGCCTCCTTCCGAAGCTAAGCCACCGATATTAGCTTGCGATTTTACGCTTTTTTATTTGAAAACTATTTATTTGAATATTAATTAATAATTAATTGAATAAATTTCTAAATCACAAACCATGAAAATAAAGTCACGAGGCGAAACCGTGCAAATTAAGAGAATGGGGAGTCTTGCAATCATTGTTATTGTAATTTTTATTCTTTTCCTCCTAGTTACCATGATTAATTTACAAGATGTTAATGCTAAACTAGAAGGAAAGGGTAAAGATGATAAACTCGAGGTCGAAACATCCCCTGCACGGGAATGGTTCAGAATATGGGGTACCGAGGGAAATGACGTAGCAGTTGATCAAAATGATAATTGCTATTTAGTCGGTTCGATTGCCAACGACGCGTTTATTGTTAAATTTGACGCGAATGGAAACGAGATTTGGAACCGGACGTGGGGTGGTGCAGAGGATGATGAAGCGTATGGATTAGTGATTGATTCCAATACTAATAGCTGCTATTTGATTGGTGCCACTGAGAGTTTTGGTGTGAGTTTGGTAGATGGATTTATCGTGAAATATGATTTAAATGGAACCCAGCTATGGAACCTAACCTGGGGAGGTCCAAATACTGACGCGGGAGTCGATGTCACGGTTGATTCTTTTGGTAATTGCTATGCGGGAGGATTAATCAATAAGTCTGGTGATTTAACGGGTGATGCTATACTCTTAAAATATGATTCAGATGGAAACCAGCTGTGGAATCGCACCTACGGGGGAGCAGAACTCGATGACACTGGGGGAATAGACCTTGATAGTGGGAACAATTGCTACATCGCAGGGACCACCTCAAGTTTCGGTACTGATCACTACGACCTTTTCATCGTGAAATACAACCAAACAGGAACGCAACTTTGGAATAGGACCTACGATTATGACGCTTGGGAACGGTGCTTCGGCATGGCCATTGATGGACTAAACAATTGTTATCTAGTTGGAGACCCCGGCCTCCTCAAATATGATTCGGAGGGAAATCAGCTCTGGCATCAAACCTTAGATATATTAGAGTACCCATTAGCTACTGCTATTGCAATAGATACGGAAAATAATTGTTATGTTACGGGACACACGTGGGTTTATGATATCTTTAGGACGATCTATTCTGCGTTTGTACTGAAACTCGATTCGTCTGGAAATGCATTAGGCCATCGACTTATTTATGATGATGCTCTTTATTGGGGAAATGGAATCGCAGTCGATGAATCTAATAATTTTTATGTCGCAGGTGAAATTCGCGTCTATGCCGTTGATGCCTTTCTTTTCAAATCAAGTACATTATATCCCCTCCAAGTCTCGGGCTTTGAATGGTTGTTCTTTCTTATTGGGGGGCAGCTTCTCGGTTTGCTCCTCCTAGAGTGGAAATACATGAAGGGGAAAAAATGAATGAACATTAAAAATCAGTTAAGATTTAGATGAATATCCATGTCAAGATCAACCTCACGGAAGGAAATTGATGATTTTACGAAATCCGTGTTTCAAAATATTCTAATTAACGGAATAGGTTTCGTAATTTTTTATTTACTGATGTTACCTGAGACCGTTATATCTGGCGATTCCTTTTCGTCAATGTATATATTTTTTTTGACGTTCATGATAGTTTTAGTTCTAACAACATCCATTCAAAAAAAGCGAGCAATCCCTAAAGAACTCTTCAATGATAATCTCAAAAGATATTATGCTGAATTTAAATTCATAGTACTGTTCATTCTTGCAACAATTTCCCTTTTCACCGTATTATTTTTTCTGCCTGCATTCATTGCAGAATGGAACTGGATTAATTTTACTTCCCCTCTGCTGGTAGCTATTCGATGGTTTTATTTGATAGAAGGGGGTGTTCTCTGTGGAGTTTCCATCTTCTTTTATCACAGAAAAAAGAAACTTAACCCATTCGGACTAGAGACATTTGATCAAAAAAAGTATGGAGACGCCATTGAGGATTCAGGAGGATTATTGAATGGCGAATAAAGACCTTGAAAGAAAACCGAATGGTCTGCAACAATTTGGTGGAGTGCTCGCACTAGGTATTAGCAGCTTTATGATGATCCCTGGTGGACTGACTTTGGGAGCTGCCGCAACATCTGCAAATTTAATTCTTATGATCAATGGACTTATGATATTTATTTTGGGACTTTTACAAATTCAATTTTTTTTTTAATTTTCTCGAATAAGTCAATAGGTAAATTCATATACTTAATTAGTGGACTCGTAGGATTAATCGGGTCTTTCATTCCAATTGGGATACATTTGGGAGATCCTATTACCTTGACAGGTTACATGGGAAAACCTTCTCTTAATTTTGTGATTTGGCTAATCGTGATGATTGGGGGGTTTTTGGATTGGGTCTCGATTAAAGTTCCATTTCGATGCCCATGGAAAAGGGAAGTTCAAGAGGCTTTTTTGAGAATTTCCAATAGCTCATTCCTTTATTACACTCCTAAAGAGACTAGTGATTCTAATAGTTTTTGAAACATACGAATATTCGAGATGAAATTATTAGAGAGAATAATATTTAGAATACGTACTTGTCTTGATCCTGTCCAATTGACTAAATAATTATAGAGTAAGCCTCCGCTAAACACACAATCATCAACAAAGATATCGATTGCGTTTCCAAATTCTTTGGCGAGAAGATTTTTTACATGTTCATAAATACCAGACTTTTCATATCCTATAATTATTGAGGGTTTTTCAAGCTCAGGGATAATATCCAAATTTAAGAGGAGCATAGGAGTTGAGGCAGAAGAGTGAGGGAGAACAAAGGTTTTAATAGCTTCTTGAATGACGGGTATTTCTTTTTCATCGAATTCTCTAGAGAGGGGGTACGATATATAATAACTAAATTTTCCAAATTTTTCTCTCATTCGAATACATGCAGCACGGATTAGAGCGGGGCGGATTTTCCACTTGCTGTTCTGAATTTCAGAATAAAAATAACAGACACATAAAGGTAATCCAGTTTCGGAAGTAAGAATATTAGAATCTCCTTTATTTGCAAATCTTTTGAGAACTCCAGAGCTCTCTTTATCGAGTGCATTTAGATAAATTGGGGTTGAAAAAACCTCTTTTTCAAAAGTTTCTATAATTTGTTCTACAATCCTTTGAGGTTCTGATTGAATTGTAGGAGAGGAAGGTTCCTCGATGTCAATGGCTTGAGGCTCACCAAAGATTTCATCTAAAGTATCACTAATTTCAGGAGAAAAAGTATCTTTAAATACAGATTCTGTGTCCTGAATTGGTGTGGAAGGAGTAGAAGGGATTCCTGAAGGAGTAGGGTGAGATGAGGGGTCAACAAAACGGATTGCTTCCTTTATTACCTCCTTTAAGTAAAATACTTTAATATTTAATGAAATCAAACCTTTTTGAGTTGGAATAAACTCAATCCGGTCCGTTTCAGATATGGTTGGAGGTAAAGAGAATTCTTTGTTCATGAGATCGGATGATTTAATTACAGCACCCTTTCCTTCATAGGAAATTTTAAATTTTCCAGCAATTGGACCGTTATTCTGAATTTGTAGAAGGATAGGGTACGATTTATCAAGGAGAACTAATGTCGTTGGTATTTCGAGGACTTGAACTGTTATTTTAGGAATTGAATCTGCCATAAAATGCTCATCTAAATGATTAAGTCTCTTGAATATGAAATAAAAATGATCTATTTAATTGTTTAGATAGAAAAAAAAAGGAGTAGTTTTAATTTCGAGGGAATTAAATAAGTCGGCCCTTTAATTTGGTAGCAAGCTCATGGGTACGAGCTCTTCCACCTTTTAATTTAACAACAAGGTCACGAGCTCGTTTGCTATACCAGATAAGCAATGAGCCCATATCCTCTGGTTCGAAATATTCGCCACCACATCGCTGGGCAATGTCTTTCATAAGTTTTCGATCTGGATTGCCGAGACCGACAACATAAAAGACGACGTTTTGGTTATTTACAAAATAGTTTTCTACTGCGATTTTGAATTTATCACCGTCAGTTGGATACCCGTCTGTGAGAAGAACAAGCATGCATGGTTTTGTTGTACCTACGCCTTCAATCTCTTCGAATTGTTTGTAAACAAAATGTGCGCCAACAATAGCATCCCCCATATTCGTGGAAGTTCCTTGTTCCTCGCCTATTTTTTCAACGATTAGATTTGCAGCCCTTTCTAAAATGCCGTGTTTCCCAGAAGCCGAATCAAAAAAGGGCCCATCAAAATCGAGGATTTCAGCAATATCGGCAAACCGGATAATTGAAACCTTTTCGCCAAAACCACGTCCAACTTTTTCTGCAAGAAACAATAGTGAAGCAAATGTGGCCCCTAATCGCCGTGAAACACTAATTCCTTCTTTAAAATATCGCAAAAATTTACTAATCCGTTCATTATCCATTGCAGAACGAATCCCCTCAATAGCTGGAGCTATATTTTTTACTTCTATATCTCGTGCAAGCATACTAGATGAAATATCAATCATAAGTATAGCATTAAAAGTGACGAGCCCTTCAGGTCGCAGATTTAAACTTGAGGTAAGTTTCGGTTCTGCGAGAATTTCACCCTTCAAATCAGGAATAGAACTGACAATTTTAATGGCCGCATTTGCTTTTTTCCAGCGTAGCTTCAATCCTTTAAAAATAAGATATTGGCATAACCATTCCTTCAGAGCTTCTTCGTTATTTCGAACAAGGGTAATGACATCCCATAAATTTTCACCAACTAATGGACTTATTCCCAGGGTGAGACTTTGCAAGGGAATGATTGGGGTAGTATTACGTTTAACAATGACTTGAGAAGCGCCAATCCCTGTCGCTTCAAAAATTTCATCCTCAACACGTAAAATATCATCCGAAAGTGTTTCGTCCATCTTAACACGGCATGCACCCCATGCCCCT
>JABXJU010000348.1 GCA_013375405.1 Candidatus Helarchaeota archaeon | reverse complement strand
CTAGTGCGCAATTTCAAGCCGATGACATCAAAAGAGATGATGGAAACAAGAGCAACATTGGATCCTTTCTTCGAAAGTAAAAGCTTAGACTGGATGCAGCCTGGCTACACAGACGGAATTTTAGCTTGATTTTAATTTTGAAGGCGGAAAAAGGGGATAGGCTGCTCTTTCTAAAAAAGGGGACGAAAAAGTAACCTGTCCCTATTTTTTCTTTTCCAAATAATCGCTAACCCTCTCTTTATTTCTGTATACCCATTGGTAATATTCTTTCCCGGTGAGAAGAGAAGCAGCCTCTTGGTCAATAATAATCTTAGCATCAGGGTGAAGTTGAAGGATTGAGGCAGGAACTGAAGCTGTGATTGGACCTTCCACACTCTTATATATTGCTTCACTTTTATCTTCTCCTGAGGCAAGGAGGACAACCATCTTGGATTCCATGATTGTTCCAATGCCCATTGTTAAACAAAATCTGGGCACCTCTTTTTTCTTTTTGAACAGGCGAGAATTAGCTGCGATGGTTTCCTGGGTTAAGGTTTTAACTCTTGTCCGGGATGAGAGAGAAGAGCTTGGTTCGTTAAACCCAATATGACCATTTTTTCCTATGCCTAAAATCTGAATATCAATTCCTCCAAAACTTTTAATTCTCTCCTCATATTCTCGACAATGATCATCAATATTTTCAGGAGTTCCGTTGAAACGAAAAATATTTTCTTTTTTAATGTTTATATGCTGAAAAAAATTTTTTTTCATGTAAAAGGCGAAGCTTTGAGGATGATTTTCTTTCAGCCCTAAATATTCATCCAGGCTAAAGGTAACGACTTGAGAAAAATCTATTTCTCCCTTATTGTGCAACGCGACGAGTCTTTTATAGACCCCAAGAGGAGTTCTTCCTGTGGGCAAGCCCAGGACCAGACTATTTTTCTTTTTCCATGCCTGATGAATAGTTTTTTCGGCTTCTTCACAAATTTGATCATAATCTTGCTTAATTATTACTTCCATTTCAGTATCCTTAATATTTCTTTCTTAAACTTTTCCAGGAGCATTTCGACTCCATCTCGACTTTTAGCTTCTGCTACTATTCTGATTATGGATTCGGTGTTGGAAGGTCTGATGTGAATCCATGCATCTCTAAAATTGATTTTTAAGCCATCTAAAGTCGAGATCTGCTCTTTTCCTGAATATTTTTTCTTCAATTCTCTGAGCATTGGGTAAGCTTGTTCAGATGTGCCGTCAATTTTATCTTTTATCATGTAGTATTTGGGGATTTCTTCTTGGAGTTGAGAAATTGATTTTCCCGACGAAGCCATAGACTCTAAAGTCAATCCCATGGCTGTAAAGCTATCCCGGCAGGGATGAATCTCTGGGAAAATGACTCCTCCGTTTCCCTCACCTCCGATGAGGGCTTTCCTGTTGATAATCTCTTCTACGACGTGTATCTCTCCGATTTTTGTCCTGAAAACAGGGGCATTATGCTCACCGGCTATATCATTTATTGCCTGGGTAGTAGAAAGATTAGTGACTACAGGACCAGGCTTTTTATCTAAAATATATTTAACCGCTAAGGCCAAGGTCAACTCTTCTCCGATTGGTTCTCCTTTTTCATTTACTATAGCTAATCTGTCTGCATCTGCATCTTGGACAAAACCTATATCAGCATTCTTTTCTTTTATTATCTTTGAAAGCTTGCTTATATTTTCTGGAATGGGTTCAGGGTGATGAGCAAAAACGCCATCAAGAGTTGTATTTATCAAAATCATCTGACACCCGAGAGCTTTTAAAAACTGAGGCATGAGTACTGCCCCTGCTCCATTGCAACAATCTGCCGCCACTTTAAATTTTTTTCTTCTGATTAAATCGACGTTTAAATAATTTAAGAGCTTTCTAAGGTGAGGATTTGTGGGATTCTTTTCATAGAGAAGGCTTTTGTAATTTTCGACTTTTGCCAAAGAAAAATCTCCCTGGTGGTAAATATCTAAAAATTCTTCAATTTGAGAATGATTTAAAAATAAGCCTTTTCCGTTGATAAATTTCAGACCATTCCAGTCCTTAGGATTATGGCTGGCTGTGACTGCAATTCCCCCAATGGCTTTCCTCTGTTTTGTCAGAATTAGGATGGAAGGGATAGGACAGATCCCAACGTCAACGGGTTGGCAGCCAACAGATAAGATTCCAGAGTAAATTGCGTTTTTAACCATTGCGCCTGAGATTCTGGCATCCTGACCAACAATAACTTTGCCTCTGCCTAGATAAGATCCAAATGCTTGGGCAAAGCTGGCTGAAAGCTGTGGAGTTAAGCTATCTCCCACAACCCCTCTTACTCCTGAAATGCTTATTTTTAAGGATAGCCTTTTTTTCATTTTAAACCAATTGAGAAACAAAATTTGATGCTTTCTCCATTCTTTCCATGGCCTTTTCCCTCGATAGACTCTCTGAAATTATTCTAATCATTGGTTCAGTGGCAGAAGCTCTAATATGAATCCAGCCATCTTCCTTTTCTACCTTTATTCCATCTAACACCTTTACTTCTTGATGGGAATAGAGTTTTTTCAATTCGCTCACGATTGAATGTACTTTCACGGGCGGACAATAAATTTTTTCCTTGACAATATGATATCTGGGAAGTTGTTTTACAATTTCTGAAATTTTCTTTTTCTTTCGAGCCATCATTTCTAAAATCATTCCCATGGTTAGAAATGCGTCAAAAGCAGGTTGAAACTCTTTGATGGCTACACCTCCACTCCCTTCTCCTGCCATAATGGCTCC
>JABXJU010000008.1 GCA_013375405.1 Candidatus Helarchaeota archaeon | reverse complement strand
TTCTTTAGGAATTATTTGTTCTTTAGGAATTATTTGTTCTTTAGGAATTATTTGTTCTTTAGGAATTACTTGTTCTTTAAGGAGAGGGGGTGTTTCTTCTTTAGGTTTTTCTTTATCTTTAGGAAGGCCCAATAGATCTCTTGCATCACTCATCCATCGTTGAAGGTCACCTTTATTTATACCAGTAATTGAAGCGACTTCCTCTATATCTTCTTCAATTAATTGATCGAGCTTAGTAATTCCCAGATTTTTTAGAGATTTTAAATCTCCTTTCTCTATACCTCCAAGATCCTTCAAAGTAAGGGATTTTTTCTTGATTTCTTTTGGCTTTTTCTCAGGTTTCTTTTTGACTTCTTTTGGTTTTTTCTCAGGCTTCTTCTTGACTTCTTTTAGCTTTTTCTCAGGCTTCTTCTTGACTTCTTTTGGCTTTTTCTCAGGCTTCTTCTTGACTTCTTTTGGCTTTTTCTCAGGCTTCTTTTTGACTTCTTTTAGCTTTTCAACAGGCTTCTTCTTTTTAGGAACTGGCTTACCAGTTAAACGCATTGCGTCTTGAATCCAAACATCAATGATTTTCTCGGAAAATTTTAAATCCTTTGAGAGAATGTTTGCCTTCTCTTGACTCAAATCTTCAATAGATAATATTCCAAAATCTACCAACTTTTTGGCATAAACCTTATTCATGCCTTTTATTTGGAGTAATTCGTCAATTGAATCCATTATTCCTTTTCTTTTTACCAAAGTTTTAGCTTGTTCTATCCAGCTTTCAATTTTTTCAACTTTTATTTTAGTATCATCCGCTAGCATTTCGGATTCTTCGTCAATTAATACTTGTAATGATTTAACTCCAGCTTCAATTAAGAGTTTGGCCTCACTGCTTTTAATACCTCTAAGGCTTTTTAACGCTTTGAAAGCTTCTTTATTTGATATATCAAGCTGAATTTTTTCTTCCTTTCGTTTCGAGACGATATTTCGATAGAACGCACTTAATATCTGCACATTTTTATCATGAATGCTCTTTCTACGAGAATCGATTGGAAGAGATAATTGTTTCGCATCATCTAAAGGAATACTTGCTGATTTCATCTCTTTAAGGCTAAATCCTCTTCCTTTTCGTTCGTTCAAGTACTTTTTCGGCTTTTTCACAAATGGACGTTTTTTTTCAGAGCTTTCTATTGTGTCTATTGGCTGTTCTTTGACTTCATTGCTCATAGATACACCTCTCTTAATAATAAAAAGGTTAGAGATTTAGTACTTATTTTGCAATTCATTCTTAAAGATTAGGATATATAACCTAAATCACGTGCTCCTTTTCTTAATCTTTTCTCTCTTTGTCTTTGACGCATTTTATCATATAAATCAATTGTCTTTTGCGCTTGTTCCTCCAGCTCCGAGACATCGACGGTTAATCCTCCCAAATAATTAATTAACACATTGATTAAAGACACGGAGGCATTCATGTCACGAACAAACTGGGGATATGTTTCTGAGAGGAGCACTACGCCCTCAATGTTGTAAGTAGATTTTGCAATCCCTGGAATTACTCCGTTCATTCCAGTTATAGTTCCCTTAACAAATTTATTTTTAACGCCAGCATCTAAAAATCCTTGTAAGATGGATTCGGACGAAAATGTTAAATACACTTTAGGTTTCTTTTTAGGAGAGATGACTGGAGTTGCAGCGAGAGAGATAATGAGACTCACTCCACAATCGACCAAAAGTTGCACGATTTTGTTTGATAAGGTATTCGTTCCAATGACTGAATTAGGTTGAGTATCACCTGTTACTAAAAAAATTTCTAAATTACCATTATCAACTTTCTGTAGATAATGAATTGAAATGCAGGGCGTTAGGATTGTGCCATCGTCATTGATTATGATATGCGAAGGGAAATCCGTGGTGTAAATCTCTACATACTTTTTTGGTTTTAATTGCTTTATCAAATGATCTATTGCAGCTTTTCCCGTCATTCCGATCCCTGGAAGTGCTGAAATACACACACGCTTCCCCGGATAATCGGGATTTATCTCAAAGTATTTCTTCATAAACGTTTGAGGAATTTCGCTCATATAATTCAATACCTTTTATCTTCATCCTTGGCAACTGCTGAATATAGCAACAGTTGAATATATTACTTAATTAAAAAATTTTACGTCTTTTCTTGTGATCTTGTTTATAACTCATCCTTTTTCCGAGATATAACAATCTTATGGTTTGAATGATTTCAAGATATATTTAAGAAGATGAAGGGATTTAAAATCGAGTTATCTTCCAGCTTCTGCGATTTTAGAGACATATCTGTCGACATCAGGAATCCCATTAAAGGCAATTTCATTATTAATGAGAATAATTGGAACCGCACTTAAGTCATAATTGGACACATATTCCATATGTTCTAAAGCTTCAATAATTTCGTGCCGAACTTTACCATTCCCATTAAACGCCGATTCGAGTGATAACATATTCCCAATTTTAACGGCTAAGGGACAAATTGTGCATTGAGATGTTATTATTGTTCGAAGTTGGACTGGTTTTTTGAGTGAATCCAAAACCTTGCTAATGACTGCTCCAACCCCTGAATTTTCCGTTGATTTCATAATTAAGGTTTGGATGAACATCATTGATTCGGGGCCAGAAGGGACTCCAGTATACTGAATTCCGGTGTCTTCTATAACGATAGCAGGAACTTCTTCAATGTGATATTGTTCGAATAATTCAGGTTTCATTTTCTTGGTAATGAGATTTAATTCGATTTTGGAGTCTTGATTTGTGATAGCCCTCATAAATTCGAAGACAGAAAATGAATCATGATCTTCCTGAGGGGAAATAAATATGGAGATTTGAATAGGATTTTTCAACTTAGCGAACTTTCGCTTTAGCATCTGCTCACTTGGCAAGCGGTAACGTGACATATAGACGCCCAAAATGTTCTATTAAATAAGATAAAAAAAATCATCCATACGCGGAGGGAGTTTCTTTACTAACTTGTCTATCTTGTAATCGTTCGAGATATTGTTCATACCATTTAATAATTTTTGCGTTGAGACTGGGAGCCATTTGAGAAAGGACTGCGTCGAAATGGTTCTTATGGACTTCTGTTTTTAACTCACTAATCAATTTTGGATCTTGAAGATCAATGGGGGATGAAGCAGTTAATTCACGTATAGCCATCATACCGGCTTCACGACAAAGATTTTCTAGATCTGCACCCGAAAAATATTCTGTTCTTGCGGTTAACTCATTTAAATCGACATCAGGGGCTAGAGGCATTTCTCGTGTATGAACTTTTAAAATATTTAGACGCTCTTTAATATCAGGTGCGGGGACTATTACTCGTGTATCGAATCTTCCAGGACGTAGAAGGGCTGGATCAATAATATCTGGGCGGTTTGTGCTCGCGATTATTGCAACATTTTTAGAATCTTCTAATCCATCCATTTCAGTTAGAAGTTGGTTTAAAACGCTTTCATATACCTGTGAACCTGTATGTCCTCCACGTGAAGGGGCTAAAGCGTCTAATTCATCAAAATAAATAATAGTAGGTGCAGATTGTCGTGCTTTGCGAAAAATTTCCCGAATTGCTTTTTCAGATTCTCCAACCCATTTTGAAAAGACTTCTGGACCTTTAATTGAAATGAAATTTGCTTCACTTTCAGTTGCAACAGCCTTAGCTAGTAAAGTTTTGCCACATCCTGGTGGGCCATACAAAAATAATCCTTTAGGAGGACGAATTCCAATTTTTCCAAAGAGATCTGGATATTTCAGTGGCCACTCAATGGCCTCTTTCAATTTTTGTTTAACATCTTCCAGACCCCCAATGTCATCCCATTTAACATCCGGTATTTCCATTAATACTTCACGCATAGCTGATGGTTCAATCATCTGAATTGCTTGCTGAAAATCGTCATTTATAACCCGTAACTTTTTAAGAAGCTCATCTGATATTCTCTGTTCCTCTAAATTAATTTCCGGCAGGATTTTTCGTAAAGTATTCATGGCTGCTTCTCGTGTTAAAGCCGCAATATCGGCTCCTACAAAGCCATGAAGTCTATTTGCAATTTCTTCCAGATCAACATCATCCTCTAAGGGCATACCTCTCGTATGGATTTGTAAGATTTCTTTTCGTCCTCGTTTATCAGGAATACCTATTTCAATTTCACGATCAAATCGTCCAGGACGACGCAACGCTGGATCGAGTGCGTTCGGACGATTAGTAGCCCCAATTACTATTACGCTGCCCCGCCCTTTCATACCATCCATCAAAGCTAATAACTGGGCAACAACTCGTCGTTCAACCTCCCCTGTAACTTCTTCCCGTTTAGGGGCAATAGAATCAATTTCATCAATAAAAATAATACTAGGGGCTTTTTTCTCAGCATCACGGAAAATTTCTCGCAGTCGTTCCTCTGATTGGCCGTAAAATTTAGACATAATTTCAGGCCCATTCAAAGTTATGAAATTTGCATCTGATTCATTTGCCACCGCTTTGGCAACCAGAGTTTTCCCGCAACCTGGGGGCCCATGGAGCAAAATGCCTTTGGGAGGATCAATACCTAAGGTAGAAAATAGCTCGGGGAATTTGGCTGGTAGTTCAACCATCTCCCTTATTCGCTGGATTGCATCATCCAACCCCCCAATATCTTCATAAGTAACGAGCGGCAATCCCTTCGCGATAGGAGCTACTTCAGAGGAGATTTCAATTCGAGTTTTATCTCGAATTTGGACAATTCCACTGGGATTAGTTTCAACCACAACGAGCCGGATTTCCCCAATCGAGGGAGATGATGATCTAGGTCTCCCAAAAAGCATTCCCATTGAGGGTGCCATGCTTTTATTTTCTCCAATAATACTTAATAAATCACCATTTTTAAGAGGTCGATTTATAAGATTGTTCCGCAATGCCTCACTACTGGAATATATGCGGATTCCTTCTTCAGTCGGAGCAAGGACTATTTTTTTAGCAGGAACGACAGAGATTTTCTCTATTTTTACGCTATCCCCAATTCCTGTCCCCGCATTATTTCTGATAAGTCCATCCATTTGAATGAGGTTTTCACGAATATCTCGAGAGACGGGTATAACAATAGCAGAAGTACTTTTTTTCCCCGTAATTTTAACGATATCCCCTGTTTTTAAGTTCATTCTTTGCATTACTTTTGGATTAATCCGAACGCGTCCACGATAAGCCCATTTCTTTTCTATATCCGTAACTCGAAGTGTAAATTCTTCAGACATTATCATCCTCTTTCTTTTTACTTTCTATAAACCGAAATCTAATCTACTTGAATTGAGGTAAATTCGTCATCAAGTCTTTTCTTTTTTAACTTTATCTCGAGAATCCCATTTTTATAATGAGCTTTTACGCTATTGGGATCTACCTCATAGGGAAATAGGATTTCCTTAAAATATTTTCTTTTTGGAGTATCTACGGAAAGCGTTAACATTGTTTCTGTTGTATTTAAGTTAATATCTGATTTAATAACTCCTGGAATTTCTGCAATGACTATTATTTCTGTATCTTCTTCAATAATATCAACTAGTGGCTCGCGGGTTTCTTGAATCATCTTCCTCTTACGTCGTGGCTTTATATTTCCAAATGGTCGGATGACAGGTTTTTTATCAGGGCCATAGCTCATAGAAAATCCCCAAACAACTGGTCCTTTTGAGGGATGTTTATCATCTGGAAAATTAATTTGTTCCATGAGCTTCTTAATGATTTTTTCAATATCTGACATATCAACATTTTTAAAGAAATTAGGCCCGAATACTTCATTCCAGTCGGGTCCTCTAGACCAGATTATCTTATCTTTTTTCTTTTTTTCCTTTTTTTTCGGAAAAAATTCATCATCTTCGTCATCATCATAATAATTATCAGACAACTATTCTCACCTAATATATTTTATTCAAATTCATTTCTCAATTTTTCCAAGAGGCGAATAGCATGGGAACGTGCCTCATCTAAAGTGGTAATCTCATCTTCTAATCGATTCATAAGTCTCTGAATAGTCTCTAACTTCATGAAGCCAAATGGTAACCGTCTGGCTTTATCAATTTGTTCTTCAATTTGATCCAATTTTTTTAAATAATCAGGGCGTTCCGGGGTCCGTAAATCAAAGATTAAATCATCTTTATCAATACTGATAAACATTCGATATTGGGCCTTGGGGGATATTTCATAATATTTCCGCTTACGCCCTTTTCTTTTTCGTTCTGCATCTTCTTCTTCTTCGAAAGAACTAAGCAGTCCAAAATTTTCTAATTCCGCTAAATGTCGTAGAATCGCTTGTTGCCCAATTTCCAACTCCCTCGAAATTTCACTTATGAAGCGAGGTTGATCAGAGACCAAGTTAAGTATTCTGCATCGAGTTGCATTACCTAAAATATCTAATAGTTTCCGAAGCTGCCGAAGCATCATTTCGTTCAATTCAGTCTCTCCTTCAATTCAGTCGCTCACTCTCAAATTTTGAGAAAAATTTTTCTCACTCTAATAGTTTTTCTCTCACTCTAATAGTAACAAAATGTTATATTTAAAATTTTCGTTTATTGTCGGAATTTCCTTCACAGTTCGCTAAGTTCAATTACTCGCTGAAAAAATTAACTAATTCTATTATTTATCAGACAGATATAAAACCTTTTTTATATTTATATCTTCTATATTAGAGCCAATTTTAAAAAACTTTATTTTGTATGATTGAATGGTCTGTTGGCATAGGAGATCCTGCTTTTTTGTGATCTCTGGGTTCTCTATATAATCGATATTCAATAAATTCTCTCCTCGAAATGAGGGTATGAGAAGATCAAAGCTTAGATTCCTTTTGAGAACATCAACAACGCAATATTGAGTCTCTGAAGGGATAGGATGAATTTCATCAATGTTACATTGTTGAGAATCAGTGATCGATGGGACAAATATTTGAGCTATAGGTATCTCGTGGGTGACAATGGGAAAGTGATTATCTTCAGGTTTAATGATCGCCTTTTGAATCCCATCTGAAGTCAAGATCGTAGAGTATTTTAGATTTTGATAAAGCTTAGGAAACTTTTCTAGATCCTCATAATTTAGTTTGATAGTTTTAGGAAATGGATGACAAATTAATCCATTCTTTTTGAATCTCACGAAAGCGGAATCATCTGCCACGAATTTGTAACCATCTCGAAGGAGCTTCATGAGCAAAGTAGTCTTTCCCGTACTTTTCGACCCACAAATCAGCATCCCTTCATTGTCCTTTGATACACACGCCGCATGAATGCGAAAAATCTCCTTCTGAAGTAGTGTCTTTGAAAAAAGATAATCAATCACACCTACACAGATATTGAAGTAATAGGAGGGATCACGAATTAGGTTTGTGACAATATTCTTTTTCGTATCATAAAATCCTTTAACTAAATTATCATGGTAAATTCCATAGTAATT
The DNA here is from genome assembly GCA_013375405.1 of Candidatus Helarchaeota archaeon. The sequence continues at coordinate 35,153 of JABXJU010000008.1, read as the reverse complement.
TCCATCCTTATGGGTAACTTTTCCATGTTTTTTAGCCCAAACTATTTTAGCATTGGGTGGAAATTTCAATTTTTCAAAGCTCTCTGACTTAATGGGAAAATAATGCCCAAAGACCTGAGATTCTTTAGAACCAAAATAATTCCCATATTCCAACTCTAGATAGTCCAGTATCGTTTCTGAATTGGTCCTAACTAGAAGTTGTTGGTCTAAGAACTCAATTAATCGTTGAAAAATTTCAGTTTCCTCTTTAAAATACTTCAGGTAATTACTATTGTAAAATTTAATCATAATATATTAAAAATTTCAAGTTAATAGTTAAGATAAAAAATTAGAAATTAAATTTTATTTTGTGAAGAGGTAAGTTTATGGTTACTATTAAGGGTAATAGAGCAATTGTGGATGCGCTTGTAAAAAATGAGACAAAATATATCTTTGGTATTTGTGGAACCTCGGTTGCGGGATTTTTATCTGCTCTGAGTACTGAAGAGAGCATTGAATATATAATTACTCGCCATGAACGCGGAGCAGGGAGTATGGCGGATGGATATGCTCGTGCCAGTGGAACGGTTGGTGTCTGTCAGATGCATTCTGGCGCAGGCACCTTAAATGGCATGCTTAGCATAGTCGATGCATATCGAGATTCATCCCCAGTAGTGCTGCTTGCAGGGCAAGTGAGTCGAAAGTTAATTGGTCGGGAAATTTTTGGTGAAGCCAAGCAATTTGCAGTCCTTGAACCCTACACGAAATCCCGAGCGCGGATAGAGTGTGTAGAAGATATTCCAAAGATTATTAATAACGCCTTTTATATAGCGAGATCAGGACGACCTGGCCCCGTTTTAGTGGAGATGCCTGAGGATATTTACCTCCAAGGAGGAGAGGTAAACCCATATGCAGTGGATGTTGAAACCCAACCTTTATCCCTTTCAATTATCCAGGATACGATAGATCGTTTGCTAAATGCTGAGAGGTCAGTTATTCTAGCAGGGGGAGGAGTGTTATGGGCAAATGCAACGGAGGAATTAAGATCGTTTGCTGAAATGCTTCAAATGCCTGTGACCACAACTCAAAATGGGAGAGGTTCATTCCCTGAGGATCATCCTCTATCTTTAGGCCTTAGCGGCTGGTACGGAGGAAACAGTGTGGCTGATGAAGCACTCGAGAAATCCGATATAATATTCGGAATTGGATGCACGTTCTCCTCTTTAACCACTTATAATTTCACAGCCCCTCTAAAAGGAGAGATCATTCATGTAAACATCGATCCCTCAGCGTTAGGTAGGAACGCTCGTTGCGATTACGGTATAGTCGGTGATGCAAGAGAAGTTCTTTTAGAAATAATTAAAACTCTGGATACGAAGGGAGTTAGTAGAAAAACATCAACATGGCTAGAAAAAATCAGTAGAAAGAAAAATAAGTGGAATAAAATTCTATGGGGTGCTGACACTAAATCTGAGAGTGTTCCGGTAAAGCCACAGCGATTAATTAGAGATGTGAGGGAAATTATTCCAAAAAGCTCAATCGTTGTGGCAGGCGCAGGGCTCCATCATCTATTTATCACCAATTTCATGCAAACAATTTATCCGAGAACTTTTATCTCTTCGATTAATTTGGGATCTATGGGATTCGCGTTCCCTGCTGCCATAGGGGCGAAAGCGGCGAAACCTGAAGAACCAGTAGTGTGTCTCATCGGAGATGGCGACTTTATGATGAGCATCCAAGATTTGGATACTGCTGTAAGATATGGGTTTAATGTAGTGACCATTATCATGAATAATAACAGTTATGGCGCCCCCAAAGCTTTTCAAAAACTAACCTTCGGTACCGATTTTGGGAGTGATTATCAAACTCCCGACCTTGCCAAAATAGCGGAAGACTTCGGCGCGCGTGGTTGGACGGTAGAGAAACCTGCTGAGATCATCGATGCACTTGAATCTGCCCTGGATTGCGGCAAACCTGCGATTATCGATGTTACAATAGATCCTTCATCCATCCCTCCTCTAAATGTTAATGCTTCCTTGAGATTAAGGCAATCTAGCGCGTAGATAAAGTGTTTTACATGGTGAAATATGAAAATAAAGAATTTAAGACTATTATCAACAAAATGAAATATATTGATACTTGGTGGTACATTAGATATACCATAAATCCGTATCAAGGATGTGAGCATGCATGTATTTACTGTGATGCTCGCTCGGAGCGGTATTATTTACATCCAGAATTTGATCAAACTATAGTAATCAAGAACAATGTGAAAGAACAACTGGATCTGCGTTTAACGAGAGCACGCACCTTCTTACCAGATATTGTCGCGATGGGGGGGGTAAATGATGCTTACCAACCCGCGGAGGAAAGATATAAGAATACAAGACAGATAGTGGAAGTTCTGCTGAAGCATAAATACCCCGTCTCGATATCAACGAAATCAATACTGGTTCTACGGGATTTAGATTTATATAACAAGATTGCAGAAGAAAGCTGGTGCGACCTCGCATTTACGATAACGAGTTTAGAGGAAGAAGTGAGTTTATTCTTAGAACCGCGGGCGGCAACCTCAGAGGAACGATTTTTAACATTGGAACGAATAAAGCTAGAGTATCCGGCAATTCAGACGGGGATAAATTTCATGCCCATTGTGCCGTTTTTAGCGGATTCCGATGAGAACTTGGAAGCAATCGTCCGAAATGCCCACGAGATGAAGGTAGATCATATCACGTTCGCGGGATTGACGCTCCGAGATAAGCAAGCAGGATATTTTTTCAACAAATTAAGAGAAAAATATCCCGAATTGGTTGATAAATTCCACAAATTATATCAGGGAAATTATGTCCCGCAAGATAAAGAATATACCTACAAGATCGCCCAGAAAATGATCCAATTCTGTAAAAAATACTCTGTGAATTACCGTGTAAAGCGGTGGATTCCCTCGGATTTTCGTCGCGTGAATTACTTAGTGGCCCAAGAGCTAGCGGATCAAGCGTATGAACGGCAACTGCAAGGAAAATATTACAATAATCACCAATGGGCTTGCAATCATATTAACAATTTACGTGAATCAATCATAGCGATTGCCATGCGGGATGAGTTAGAGACCATTAAGAATGTGAAAGGGAAAATAAAAGAAGAAGTGGAGCGGTTAATTAAAAAGTATGACAAATCCAAAACGTTAGAGGCGTATTTTCAGAAAAAATAAAAAAAAGGGAAGATATTCAGATTAAAATAATAGCTGATATATGGAATCAAACTATTTATGAGTTTCGAGAAGGGAAGAATTCAGAGAGAAAGCCCTATTGGATTATGCTTTAGGCCAGATGTGAATTTTTTTGAACAATTCGACGATAGTATCAGGGTACTCATGTTTCGGGAGTTGTTCGAAGGGGCACCATTCTAAATCGACAGCATCGTCCATGGCAACTGCATTGCCTTCAAATTTATGAGTTACGTAATCTACGATAATAAAGTGGTATCTAAGTTTGCCATCGGCGTCATATATTATTTTATTAACGATATCGGCGACGTATTCCATCTCTAACACTTTTAAACCAGTTTCCTCTTTAACTTCTCGGGCGGCAGCAACATCTGTCCGTTCGCCATAACCGACCATCCCTCCAGGAATACTCCATAACCCTTTATCAGGTTCATGTCCCCTCTGAATTATTAAAATTGTATCTCCTTTGAGGAGGCACGTCCCCACTCCAAGAAGCGGGTATTCTGGATACGCCCGTGGATCGCCCACTTAAATTCACCTAAAAAATCGTTATAAATCCTACTTTTTAATTTTCCTAATCAGATTTTTTATTGAACTTCCTGATTAACCAGAGAGATTTATTATTGTAATATTATCCACTTTTTAATTTTGGCTTTCTCTTAAAAATGCATGGATCATAGTATAGGAGAGCAAGAATTCGATCCGAGGCGAAGAATGGATAGAATTCATGCTTTATTACAGTCATTTACCGCTCCTACACGTCGATGTCCATATTATGATAAAAAAATACGCTCAACCTGTGCCCTTGATCCACGTTCGAGAAGAGCATGGGATTGTCAAGGAGTTTGTTTTACTGATGGCTATTGTTGTAACCGGATCGTTGATAAATCCGCTGAAATTGAAGAATTAATAAAATTTCTACGATTTTTTCCGAATAAGAAGTAACTATTATATGAAAAACCAAAAGGTAAAACTAATTAAATTATTCGAAGGATGTAAAGGTGGATTTAAAGGATATTATCTATTATTCGAAAGGTATCCTGCATCTTAAATAATTAAAAAAGGTTGAGTATGATGGAAATACATAAAAAGACGTTTTTCACCCTTGTGTTGATTTGTTCAATTCTCATCATTTTATCTCAGAATTTTGGAGCACAGGGATGGTTTGTTTCGGATTTTTTTGATTGGTCTACGTATATAACCCAAGATTTTAGAAGAGTGTGGGTTTGTTGGCAAGATTCATTCTTTGGAATAATAGTTCCATTTTTGGCCTATTTTCCAATCATAGCTGGAGTACTAGGAGTTATAAGTGCATTTACTGTCTTTAATGAAAATGAGCAGATAGCAAAAAGAACATTTAAAATTGCAGGATTATTAGCAGTGTTGGCATTTGCGACTTTTTTAGTGTCTGGAGCATTTTTTGGAATAATTAGCTCTGAACTAGCACTCCCGAATCTACCTGGGGGATATTTTTGCCTAATCCCTGGAATTATAATATTAATCCTAGGTATTGCGATCCAAAAACCCGAATATGCTAAAGGGCATGCAAGGGAAGATAAAGAGTATTTTGCGATTGGAGGAGAAGAAAGAAGACCCGCACCAGCAGCTGCCACGGGGCGAATGATGGAGTGCCCAAATTGTGGAAAAGTAGTATCCGCAGACCAATTATTTTGCGAAGATTGCGGTCAGTTTTTCTAAAAGTAGGATAGATTATTGAATTATTTTATCTTTTACTAATAGAAAGGCGAGAGATCCGAAGGCCCGATTAACATTATCCCCGGTTTTTGCTGAAGTTTCGAGATAAGATAAACCGAGTTCATCGGCTAACTTGTTGCCCTCCTCATAGCTTATCTTTCGTTCTTCGACAAGATCAATTTTATTTCCCACCAAAAGCGACTTTACTTCGGAGCCAGCAACAGTGTGAAGTTCATTTTGCCAGTTCTTCAAGTTGTATAAAGTATCAGGACGGGTGACGTCATAAACAAATAGAGCGGCTTGGCAACCAGATAAATACATCTGCCGCACTTTTTGAAAATATTGCTGCCCAGCAAGATCCCATAACGCAAAAGCAACCGTGATTTTATCCATTACTTTATAATCAATTCGCATGATATTGGTCCCAATTGTGCTCTTGTAATCTTGATCGAACGTTCTTTCAACGAATCGCGTTAGAAGACTTGTCTTACCGACAGCACCATCCCCTAAGATTACTACTTTGAAGCTAAATTTAAGGGGTTCTTCTACAATTTTAGGCATGGAAACATCGATTTGTTTCCGTTGTTCTAGAATTTGAACAATTTTCTCGGCAACAATGTAACTAAAGGGGAGAATATGATCGGTGTCTGCGGTACTGGAAGTAATCGTTGTAAGGATCGCTTTTGGTCCGGCATTGACAAAAATAAGTTTGCCTACTTCTTGTGAAATGGTTGTTGTTCCGAATCGTCCCCCTAATTTGAATTCAGTCTTAATACGGTCGTATAATTTCTCAATAGCCCCCGTGACACCCCCAATTGAAAGTTCATCAGTTTCAGAATCAACTTGGGAAGCTATGATCAAGCCCTCTTGATCCACAATGGCAGCAGCCTTGACTTGTGTTGTTTTAATATAATTATTCAAGAGCTGATTCAGTAATTCACTCGTTGACACGTTTAAAGCCCTTTATTTGTTTCTTTCAATGGGGTATTTTTCAAGTGGTAAGGGTATTTTTCAAGTGGTAATATAAACATGATCCTAATGCGGTACGAATATAAACATGATCTGATCTAAAGGTGACTACTTTTAATTCTTTCATTACTAAAATTTAAAAAATTCTTAATTTTATAATTAATTAATCGTTTTCTATAAAGGTTTTCATAGACATTATTGCAGAAATCACATTATGAACAAATATTTTCTATTCGAGAAAAAAATAAAGGACCTAAAGGATATAAAGGATTTAAAAATAGATTTAATTCCATTAAAGACTTAAAAAAATTGGAAGATATATATAAGTACTAATAGCATAAACTTATTGTAAAAATAAAATTCGCGTGAATTTATCTCAATTCATCAGCCATATGGGGCAATTCTGTGGAGTCAACCGGTATAGAAGCAATTGTAAAGGAAATAACTGCAAAAATGGGGGGAATATTAGCAGTAAGAGTTTATATCGCCGTGGCAAATAGTCAGGGGCAACTGTTATATGTGGATTCTGAATTGGAACAGTTTAAAATGTTCATAAACTCCTTTGTAAAGAGTAATTTTAAATATCTTGGGGTAGGAGACCACAGTTTACCCATTTCCGGGAAAAATATTATGTTCTTTCGACTATCAAAAGCGATGGTAGTCGTTTATAGCATTAAAGGACGCGTAGGACAGCTCTTATCCTTTAAGGGATTACTGCCGAAATATAGGGAAAGTTTTGATGCGTTTGTTGGGGAAGTAGAACCTGAAGTAGTATCCGCTGAAATGTTGATGGAAGGGGCTCAGCCAGAAGTAGGAGCAATTCCAACAGTTCCAGCTATACCCGTAGAAAAGGTTATTTTTTCGAGACGTAAATCATTTTATGGGGAGATTTATCCAAAACTAGTTAAAAAGATTAAGGAAAGTGCAAAATTTAGTTTAACTACGAGTGTTATTTTAAACTATAGCAGTAGTGAGAATTCATTCTTGGAAATAATTGATAAATTGGAGTTAGAGCAAGAAGAATTTCTCGATCAATTCTATAAACTTATCAAAGCAAACTGGATTCAAATTCCAGGATATGATCTCGTTCAAATTAACTGTCCTAGCTGTAAAAACATATATTATAGATTTATCCCCGCTCAATTCCTCAAAGCAAGTCCTCATGATTATATTCGATTTCAGATCGCTTCCGTTTTATGTGAGCATGCTTTTTATGTTACAATTGATAAAAAAGGAAAGACAAAAACAAAGGTTATTCCCAAAATCAGAAATATTGAAGAGGAAATTGATTTTTCAGATTTATCCATTGAGAACCTTATAAAATTCTTGGGGCAAGATATTTTCTTCAATTTATTTCACGCAATTTTTTTCAAAAATTCTGTTGTGTTTCTTGAATCGGACACGAATGCTGAGAAAATTACTACTTTTATGGTAAATTTCTTCCCTCAGGTTAAATATGGAGCTGAAATTCGATCCATACCGAGAGAAGAATACATAAAGAAAAGTAAAAAATTCGCAGATTTTCTGGTGATAGATTTAAACGCGAATATTGTTGCTAATGAGCCTTATGAACCTGAGGATTTTGACTTCGAATTAAAACTTTTTAGGAAAATTCTAATGGCGAAAGAGGCAAATGTTCAAATTTTAAATACGCATTCTGAATTTGAACGGCTTATTCTCAATATCGATACCATTCTGAGTGCAATTGAAAGGTTCAAAGAAATCAAGGAAGATGAATTTATAGATTTAATGAAACAAGACCATAGAATCATCATAGAACGTTCGGAAATTCCAATTATTAAGGAACTGGCGGATCTTTATTATAATGTGGATATCCGAAAGAAAATTACAAAAACGTTAGTCGGGCAGGTCTCAGACTGGTTAGCAGGTCTCTAATTTTATATATCTTGGGCAGAAATTTCATTTTTATGGGCTGCGAGAAACTCGGCTAGCTGTTCAGTCGTTGGAGAGCTTTGTGCGCCACCGTATTGAATTTTATATCCTGCGCATGCATGCGCATTTAGGATTGCATCTTTCATTGATTTATTCTGTAAAAGAGCGTTAATTATTCCAGCAGCAAAGGCATCCCCTGCGCCTATAGTGTCATAAACTTTCACTTTGTAAGGTGGAACTTTGAAAAATTCATTGTTGGATTTCACAATTGTCTCTTTTGATCCCCCCTTTACAATCAGCGTAATATCTTTTGGTAAAACTGATTTCAACTCATTTATGACTTTAATAATATCCGGTTCCTCAGGATGTCCGAGCATGCGGGCAGATTCAGTCCGATTGATGATAAGATAATCAATATTTTCAAGAATGGGCTCTAGTTTTTGGTATCCTAAATGAGATTTTGATCGCCCAGGATCAAAAGAAACCATTACATTACCTTTTGAACTATGTTTAGCTATTCGCGCAGCCTCTCTAAGAGCAGTTAAATCTGTTCCAGTCATATGAAGATGTTTTGCTTGAATTATGGCTGGTAAATTCAAATAAGAGATGGGAAATGGTTCATTTGCACCTAAACTCTGAATTATTATGGGTTCACCTTCTTCATTTACAATAACTAATGAAATTCCAGTCGGTTTATGGTAATCAATCTTGATATTCGATACATCAACACGTTCATTCAACAGCTGCTTGATGACATTCATACCATAATCATCAAACCCTAAAATGGAACAAATCGATGATTTCACTCCCAAGCGTGCTGCAGCGACTGCGACATTAGTCGCCGACCCGCCGGGCGTGTATTGAATTTGCCCTTTTATTTTGACACTGATGTCAGGGACTGGGAACTTCTCTACATACGCTCTGAGATCTAATAAAATGTGTCCAATAGTAATTAATTCAGGACTTTTAAGAATGGATTCACCCAAGCTACTCACCTTTTTTTCGCCTTAATTCGGAACTACTAAGAGTAGATTCACCTTTTTCTATGCTATGAATTTTAAAGTTAAGGGTATTTTAATTATTTGTAAATTCCAAAAATTTAAATCTTAAAATTTATTCTTATTTCCCAATCCATTCTAAAAAAAGATTTAAATCTAAAATTTTGAAAGAAATTATAATATAACAAGGGAAGGGTTTTATTAGAAACGAAATCCACAACGAAGGTAAGACGGTGACGCAAGAAAAGACCGATGAAATACTCGACGGAGTGATTTATTCGACTCTATCCGACCTAGGCCCAAAACCAAAGATCTTTTTCCCAGTTTCACTACCATATACCGAAATTCTTGATATAGTCATTAAATTTACGTCCTATATATCAGTTGGGGGAGAAAAATGGACAGGGAAAATCTCGATTCTTCCATTTCCAAACTATAAAGTTTTGGGATTGACCTATTTCTATGAGGAATCCTCAGATTCTAGTAAGCCAATAACTGCTACTATCACTGTTCTGATTAATGAAAATGCAAGCAACTTCTTTTATCAAAATATGGATAAATTGAAGAACGATATCGAAGCTCTAGTAGCGGAATTAAAGGCTGAGAATAGTCGAAAAAGACTAATTCTTTCACGTTATTATTTCAATTTAATCGAATTTGTGAATCGTTATCTAGCGATTCAAAAAATCACGGATGTCAAAGAAAAAATCGAGGAAACTGGTAAAAATTGTGTGGTACTGTCCTATTTTCATAGTAAAATTGGCCCAAAACCGTTCTACTCTTATCCTAAAGGAGTTATGGATGAAGACCAGCAATACCGCATAAGCAAGGAATTGGAATTGAATTTTGAGCAGGGTTTCTTCACACGATCCTATCCAGATTTTAAAGGCCTCCACTACTATTTTGAACTCCCTTCTAAATGGGCACGTGGAAAAATGGAAATGTGCCTCATTTCCTTAATATTCGGAAAAATGCCCTCAAAAGAAACAATCAATATCATATCATTCCGTCTCGCAGATTTAATTGACAAATTATCCAAACAACCACTGGTTTCCATGGGATTTTACAAGACAGGTTATGGAATTAAGGAAAATCGCGAAGAAATAGAAAAGTGGCACCAATATATTCATGATTGGGTGGAGGAAGTTTTTAGAGTTTGTATTGAAGAATATCAAAGCGCATCTTCTGAAGTAAAATTTGCCAATATTCTGCAGGATTTTAACAGAGTTCGATTAATAGAAAATCTTTCTGAAGGATCCATGGAATTAACGGAATTGCAGGAATGGATTAAAACTGATCTTGGGACGAAGGTTGATCCTTTAGAACTTATCTCTCCTTTGATTGATTCCAATTTTGCGATCGTAAATGAAATTTCAGGCCGAAATCATATAATCCTCCTTAAAGAACTCCATGTATTTCGGATTTCCCCTTCCCCCACTCTTGAGAAACTTAAATCACTCGAATCGATTTACCCTGATTTGTTAAACTTATATGAAGCGGAGATTCAGCGATTCTTCCGGGGGTATAAACCGTCTCATCGTGATAGCGTGTTTCTTTCACGTTTAATCTTCGATACCGTCAACTATATGATTATTTCTGTGCTTCGAGAGGGGGGAGTATATTTAAAGGCTGATTTTGAAGAAGTTTTGAGCGAAGATATCAGGGATCTTGCTCTTGATAACTTAGAATTCTTACGAGAGCAGAATTTAATCACAGAAATTGAAGCACATAACGAACTCTTCATCCTTCTCAAGACGGACATCAAATTTGTGACGACTATCCCGAAATATCTCCTATCAGAGAAGAAAGGCGAACGCCCAATTCCAGATGCTCTGGGACAAGCGATCCTCAATATCTCAAAAGCACCCGACCGGATTAGAAATATTTTCAGACGCTGGTTTTCATAACTTTTATATGCCAAGTATTAATCACCATGTCAAGTGATTATTGATGTATGATGTAATTATTGTAGGCGCGGGGCCTGCTGGCTCGATGCTTGCGAAAAAATTAGCGGATGCTGATTTGAAAGTTTTACTTGTTGAACAGAAGAAATTACCTCGGCATAAAATGTGTTCAGGGATTATTAGTTCGTTCGCACGGCGGGTTCTCAAGAAAGAAGGAATTGGAGATGTGCCAGATGTCCTCTGTTGCCATCCCAAGAAGATTAAAGGCGTTCAAATATATCCAGCAAAGGGACAACCGCCCCAAAAGTACCGTGAAAATTCCCGCAATGTGTGGCGTTCAGATTTCGATTTTTGGCTCACCACGAAAGCCTCTGAGGCTGGCGCTGATATACTCGATCAAACTCAGTTAGTAAATTTTACAGAGGAAAAGGATAAGATCGCAGTCAATCTAAAAACGATTTTTGGAAATCAAAAACAAGAGGGAAGAATTTTAGTTGGCGCCGATAGCGGGACTAGTTTAATTCGAAGAATTTTGTTTGAGGATGAGAAAATTATTTGGACCTCCGTGTACCAGGCATATTGGAAGGGTGAGATTGATCTAGACCCCCAATATCTTCACACCTTCCTCGATCGGGAATTTTCCGAATTTTTCGCCTTGATGAATGTTAAAACTGGCACCAAAGGAAAATATATCATTATTAATACGAATGCCATGAAAGGAACCACGATCCCCAATTATTATAATGCATTTCAAGAGTATCTCGAGGAGGCCCATGGATTCCGTGGAGAAAAACTCCTCTTCAAGGAAGCTTGCACCTCGCCCAAATTTTTCGACTCGTCTTATGAGTATAAATTTGGCAAGAACAATGTCCTCTTGATCGGAGAAGCTGCAGGGTTATTTAATATTTTTGCGGAGGGAATTTCACCAGCCCTGACGAGTGCTGTCAATGCCAGCGATGTAATCCTTGAAAGTACTGATCAGGTCTTAGATCGATACAAGAAGAAAGTTCAGCCGCTCTGCAACAGTTTAAAAATTGGATGGGAAACTTTGTTGAAAATGTTTCCAGATTTCCTTCAATAATTGTAAAAAATAAGTATCAAAACAAAAATAGGCAATAAAAGAAAGAAAAATTAAACTTCGACTTTCAGTTTTAACTTCTTCACGAGTTCTTTATAGCGATTTCGGACGGTCACTTCAGTGACATGTGCCACTTTGGAGATTTCGCGTTGCGTGCGTCGTTCTCCTTCTTGAATGCCGATTATATAGATACAGGCAGCCGCAAGGCCCGTTGGATCTTTTCCTGCGGTTAAGCCGTATTCCCGCGCTTTCTCGAGTAACTCACAGACTTTCTGCTGCACACGTCCTGAGAGGTCGAGTTCCTCACCAAATCGGGATACATAATCTATCGGTGACGCAATTGGCATATGAATGTTCAGATTATCTACAATTAATCGGTAACTGCGGCCTAGTTCTTTCCGTTTAATATTCGTATAACCACAAATTTCGTCCAATGTGCGAGGTACTTTCCGAATTCGGCACGAGGCGTAAATGGCTGCAGCCACCATCGCCGAAATAGAACGTCCCCGAATAATCCGGCGTTCTATCGCACGTCTATAAATAACCGCCGAAGTTTCTTTGACGCTTTTGGGAATTCCTAATTGACTTGATAACCGATCTAACTCGTTCATGGCAATGACAAGATTTCGGGCAATGGAGGAATGCACCCGCGTCCGAATCTGCCACTTTCTGAGGCGGTAGATCTGGGCACGCCGATTGGGAGGAAGTTTCTTCCCAAAAAAGTCTTTATCGTGCCAATCAATCATTGTGGAAAGCCCTTTATCATGGACAGTATAGGTGGCGGGAGCACCCACGCGACTCCGTTTCTCGCGTTCAGCATTTGTGAACGCCCGCCATTCAGGGCCGTTATCAACAATTCTCTCAGAAACAACTACACCGCAATTCGAGCAAATCCTCTCGCCCCGCGATGAGTCATTGATAATATCAGAAGACCCGCATTCTGGGCATTCTATGTCATCCATTTGTGGGATGGGTCTAGTCTTCAGGACCACCAATCTTCTCAAACCTCTATGAAACCTCTTAAAATTTTTGTGTAAATACTGTTCAAGTATGTACAATGTATAATTTTAGACATTCTGAATAATATTCAATGATTTATATAGTTTTTTGCGGAATTTTTATCAAATTTGATTAAAATGTGATTTATTTTCACTTTTCTTTTTATTTTTTTTGATTGATCAAGCTTATATGATAATCAGCTTTGATAATCAGGTTTAATCAAACTTGATCAATTTTGAATTAGTGATTTTCGTTTAAAAAATTTCCTTTTTGTTGAATAATATTTGTTATGTGAAGTTGTAAGTTACGCGCGAAATTTTCGATTCATAGTAGTCTTAATTCAAGTCATTCATTATCTGGGATAGAATTCTGCCACGTATTCACCGTAGGGGTCGCCCCGCAGGAGGCATTTTGTCTCCCGTACTTTGCAGGTAAACTCCATGCCAGTATATTCATTTATCATTTTAGTAGTTGCCTGAAAGACACCTGCAATAATTGTGCCCCATCCATGAGTGCCGAATTCTTCCCTTTTTATTTGAATTGTATCATCGTTATCCATCCCAGCGCACAAGAAACACTTCTCGAGACGCCAAATGACTCTATGCGACGCTCCTTCCTTCTCAGGTGGATAATATTTGATATCTTTAATATGGTCGCCGACGAACGAGTAATAGCCGGCTTTGATCCAAAGGGCGTGATCGGCCACATATGTACTAAAGATGACTGATCCCCGCTCAACCCATTCATTTAAAAAATCAGGTCCTGCATCAATAGCTAATTGGAACATAGCGTCCAAAGCAGCCTCCAGACTGCCATGAATCTCAATGAGCAATCGAATAGCTTCACGATAAGACAAAGTCATGAGTAATTTAGGGATTTTCTTTGATCTCCAAAACATGAGCCTTTTTCCTAATGAAGCTAAAATTCTTTGACGCAAGCCAACTTTTTCTCTCATAAAATCACTTTTCAACTAACCGGTAGTGATATTCGCACATATCCGCGCCGCAGGATTTACTTTTCACTACTCTTCCAATTGCTTCCTTATAACGGAATTTGCGTGGATTATCTTTAAAGATGAGATTGAGATATTCCTCAAGAATGCCGCATATTGGGTAGCAGTAAGCTGGGCCCTGGCCCTCAACCTCAAAGTCCTCCACACACAAAGGACAGTCGGTGGATGTTAAGGTGAAACCATCGTCTACCCTTCTAAGTTTTAATTTCTTTATTGCACCGATTTTTAAAGCGAGCTCCCGAATAGTTTCTGAAATGGAGGACTTAGAAGGTTTATAATATTGATAATAACTTTTTGCGATATTCCTACCAAAATTCTTTAATTTTTCGGCAGCAGTTTCCAAGTCATACTTCTGTTGCATTTGGCTGTAGATTTCAACGTAAATCATGGCGACAAGAAGGCTCTGGCTTCGTTCCTTGTGTAACTTTTCGCGGGGAATCATAAAATAAGCCTCAAAATTTAAGAAACTCATTATGATTATACAATAGTTAAGGTATAGTAGAAAGAGGTTTTTTAAATAATCGATTATAAATCTTTTGGAGAATAATTCTGATAACAGAGTTGTGGAAGAGAAATGGATAGGCAACAGCAAGACAATACTGAGAGGCCGGAGTGGGCACAGGATAGCCCAAGAAAAAGAATTGCAATCCCCTACTCTTTTTCAGAGTTGATGAGCTGGGCAAAGAATAATGTATTTGGTCCGTCTCACAAATTCAAGGATTTAACAGATTTCATTCCCCAAAAAAGTACGCAAAATTCCATTACTCCTAAGATGAAACTCGGGTTCCTAGGAGACATCATGAAAATGAATCATAAAGGGTTGGAGATTGGGCCTGCCGTTATAGAATTTTTCAAGGATGTCGATTATTTAGTGGGAAATTTTGAGGGGACAATGATTGAGGGGTATGATGGAAAGAGGATTTTTTTAGCGCAGGAACATTCGGAAAATATTCTTACGGTTTTGGAAACGCTTTTTCCGCCAGAAAAATTTGTATTAACAAATGCAAATAACCATGCAGGGGATTACGGATGGAGTGCTTTCAATAAGTCATATCAACTGTTGAAGGATCGTGGATTTTTAACGATTGGGCGAAAAGATGAGCCTTCAATCATGTTAGACCAGAAAATCAATGTGACTTCTTGTACTACCATCTCTAACCAACCAGAAACACCGTATATCGTATATCTTGACGAAGTTGATGATCTAATTAATCCAGCAGCCAAGTTTAATATCCTCTCCAACCACTGGGGCTACGAAATGCAGTTGTACCCCAATCTAAAACAGATAGAATTGGGGAAAATCCTCCTAGAAAAATGGGACTTAGTTGTTGGGCATCACTCACATTGTCCGCAGCCTATAACGACCTATAACATATATAATACAAACAAAATCATTGCATATTCGTTAGGGGATTTTTCTACTAAAATAAAACTAAAGAAATATCAGCATGGAATGGCCGTTAAAATCGAAGTAGGACCCAACGATATTGGACTATGGCAAGTTGGAGAGGTAAAATGGAAATTTACACGGGTTTATAAAATCGATAAAAATACCTTTGAAGTAAGGTTGGAAGATACCTGTAAATATTTTAAAAATAACTTTTAATTTCTAATGTAATTTGAACTACATAAAGGGCCGAATCTTTTGAAATTACTCGGATTTCTTAGAGAGTTGGCTTCTTAAACCAGATAATTTTTCCATTAGGAGATCTTTTTCAGATTTAGCTGGTTCGCTCTGTGGTACTGCCGCTTTTGGGATTGCAGAGCTGGCTTGGGGAGGATTTGGCTGGAACGGTGGTGGGTTACTCTGAGAACCCAGGAGGTCTTTTATTGATGGTGCGCTAGGGGGATTGGTAGGGGGTTGAGCTGCTGGAGGACGAGCTGCTGGAGGTTGGGTCGGTGGAAATTGAGCTGCTGGAGGGCGAGCTGGGATGGAAGATGCATCATACGTTAGGGGTTCATTTTCATCAGGAGTAGAGGATTCTTCCATTAAAAATTGGTTTAAGGTCATGTCAAGTAAATCTGCCTTTTCAGTAAGGTGATTTTTTCGTAATTCAGATATTAAAAGTCTCAAATCTGGAATTACCTCTTTGGTTTTACCTTGTAAGAGTCGCCTTTTCACTTTTTTCTCGAGCCCTTCAAGGTATTGCAAATTGGTTTGTGTAATTTTTACCACGTTTTTTTAATGATATTTTATGATATTATATTTCAACTGCTATTATTGCTCAATTATTATATAGGTAATCACAAGCATAAAAATTTTCTTCAACGTGGTGGAAATTTCGTCAAAAATAAAAATAGACGGGTACCATCTCATTGAAGGAAGGTTGGGGTGGAGGGGTTTGTGGAGATATAAAAATAGAAAATAAGAATGTGAGATGGTACCTTTCGTCTATTATCTCCAGCTTGCATATGATATTTTTTATGAAAAGTTTATATTTAAACTCCTCTTTCTAAATAATCTTTGCGCATTTATCGCATTCTTATCCTTTGCGCATTTACTTTGATACTTTGTCTTCTCCAACAAAATTTTGTGGTAATACTTACATATAACATTTTAATACTGAAATTGAATCAAATTCTTATACAACAATAGGATTAATATGATATTACTTGTAAATACAAATTTTGTTTCAAACACAAAGGAGTAAGTTGAAAATGCAATGGGAAAATCTAGGCGAGCCCATAACGTGGTTGTGGATCGTGATTTGGTGGCTTATTGCGTGGTTGTTTTTCTTCTTAACAACATGGATTGTCGAGGGAAGATTAACTGCCAAGAGAAAACTTGGAGCACTGGCCCTAGTGGCATTTCTTGCGGTATTAATAATACCCCTTTTACAAGGAGTTGCAGGATTAACAGATTTACTTCGCGGTTTACCGCCCTATATAGCGTATTTAATCGTAATCCTGTTATTAGTGGGCTTAGTTACTGATCAATGGAAATCTGCAGTGATCATAGGATTTGTTGGCATTTTATTCATACTAATAATATACAATGCACTTTATATGGTGGGTGTCGCTACCGTTACAAAATGGCCACTATTTGTTGCATAATATTCTCTTTTTTTTTATTATATCTAAGATACAATTTCTTTTTAATCCAGAGATATCAAAAATGATTGGAATTTTTCATCCGGTTTTCGAATTAAAGGAATCTTTGCTTCAACTAGAAAAACTTCACCGGTAACCGATATTTGGCATCCTGAGAGGAGGTGCCCTCCAAAGGCATGGCCTGCATGATCAGCAACTACCAAATGCGCATGAACCACAGGGGATCCGTCCTTTAAGGTGATGTCTCCAATGCATGATAGAATTTCAAGGTCTTCTTGAAAGGTAATTGTCTGATATTTTTTCTGATCCATTAAATAGAATCCAATATTTGCTTGGTTTATTGCTCCAATCGCCGTGAAAAAGCCAGTCTTGATTGAATTATCAGTTACTGCTTGTGTTAAAGATTCTAGAATATCATCACCGGGTTCTAATTTGATGAAAAGCATCCGGGATATCCCAATTTCACGAATTTTCATGTTCATTCACACCAATTATTTAAGCTTATTAATATTAAAGGATAAATCTTGATTAAAAGAAAGAAACTTAAAAAACTACTTATAGTAAAATACGTGGCGAGTAAAATGCGGTCAATTGCAAACAGAATAAAAAATATACCCCCAAGCGGAATTAGGAGATTATTTGATTTAGCCCAGGGAGTGGAAGGTATAATTAGCCTGGGGATTGGAGATCCGGTCCCATCTTTTGACACGCCAGACTTTATAAAGGGAGCGGCGAAAAGAGCATTAGATGCAGGCTATTCGGCCTATTCTCCAAACCTAGGATTCGCAGAATTACGTGAACAAATTGCTAACAAATATAAGCGAGAATATAAATTAGATTATACCTTGGATGAGATTTGTGTCACGTGCGGAGCAGGGGAGGCACTTTATATAGCTTGTCAAGCGCTAATTGATCCAGGTGATGAAGTCTTAATCCCAAATCCTGCCTTTTTAACATATCCCCCGCAGGTGTCTTTTGCGGGAGGGCATTCGGTTCGTGTTCCAATTTATGAGGAAAATGAATTCTGTGTAAAACCCGAAGATCTTCAGGAAAAAATCACTCCCAAAACTAAAATGCTTATTCTCAACTTCCCAAGTAATCCCACAGGTGCAGTAATGAAGGCATCTGATCTCAAAGCTGTTGCTGAGCTCACAGAAGACCATGATTTATTCATCCTTTCAGATGAGTGCTATGAAAAACTGGTGTATGATGATCAGCATCATACATGCATGGCATCATTGGGCATTCAGGAAAGAACCATAGTAGTGAATTCATTCTCAAAGACGTTTTCAATGACTGGTTGGCGTGTCGGATATGCCCTGGCTAATAAGGAAATAATCAATGCCATGATGATTAGCCATCAAATGAATGCAGTCGCAGCTAATTCGGCTGCACAAATGGGCTGCGTAGAGGGAATGAAAAATACAGCTGAATATGAAAAATTTTCGAAGTATATGGTTTCTGAATTTGATAAAAGACGAAAAACTCTGGTTAAAGGACTAAATGCAATCGATGGAATTCGATGCTTGATGCCAAAGGGTGCGTTTTATACCTTTCCAAGTATCCAAGGAACTGGTATGACGTCAGCTGAGTTTTCAGAATTTTTAATCACAAAAGCGAAGGTGGTCGTAGTTCCGGGAAATATCTTTGGCGAAAGAGGGGAAGGTTATGTTCGTGCCTCATTTGTGGCATCGTTAGATCAAATAAAAGAAGCACTTGAGCGGATAGAGGAAGCTCTAAAGAAGAAAAAGTAGAATCGATGTATATTTAGTAAAGGATTCGGACGAACGATCCAAATCTTTCAGGGATAAATTTATTGTTTGCGTTTAGCAAATAAAGCCTTTAATTCACCTTGAAGTGCCGCTCGGGCAGACACTGGACTCAGGGGTTTCGGCGCAGGTTTTGGAGCGGGTGCCGCCGCAGGGCCACCTTCTGGGACGGGCGGTGGAGGTGCGGTTCCAAATGCCGCTGCAGGTGCAACAGGACGTTGCTCAAGCTTAATCACTCGCCCCTGCATATTTTGGAGCACTCCTTGAAGTTCATTTACTTTTTTAGTCAATTGATCGAGTGTGTTTACGGCAAATTGAGTGATTTTATCTAACACATCTGAGAAAACTTTAATTTTCTCATCGACTGTGTCTCCAGCAATGGCTTCCATTATCGACGCAAATTCGTGGGTCATTTTGGCTTCCACCATTACAAATTCAATTTAATTCTAAATTGATTGCTTTGTTAGTTATTAAGTAAATATGGATATTAAAGCTTTTTTAGAAATAGAGGTATCATAATTATAATATTTTCAGGTTTTAGAGTTAAAATTTATTTTACAGTAAAATGAGAATATTACTACTATAATAATATCTCTTTTAAGGTTATTGTTGCTTTCTTCGCGCAAATAATTGTTTTAATTCACTTTGAAGTGCCGATCGGGCAGACACTGGACTCATGGGTTTCGGCGCAGGCTTTGGAGCGGGTGCTGCTGCTGCTGCAGGCATGCCTGGTGCGCCTGCAGAGGGTATTGGTTGGCCCGGGGCGGCTATAGCAGATTGTGATTCAAGTTTAGTGATTCGCCCCATCAGATGGTTGATATTAGTTTCTAATTTCATTAGCTGAGTGAATAATTGATCAGTCGAATTCATTATAATTTGCATCACTTTATCTAGAATTTCCATGAGTTCTCGGACTTTTTGTTCTGCGGAGTCTTCTGAGATAGAAGCCATAAAAGAGGCGAAGTCTCGACTCATAAATTCAATTACTCCTTTAGCTATATTTAAAATAGAGCTATATTTCAAATATATTAAGGTTAATATTGAATTTAAAAACAACTGAAAATAACAAATATTAAGTAGCCATATTTATGGGCGGAAATACGCCATAAATATATTAAATGAGAAAATTGGGAAGAAGAAAAAAAAATTAAGGAAGTTAGGGTCCGATCAAACAAATTATAACCATAAAATTGACAATTGAGTAAATTTAAGGGAATGAGCACTGTGGATAGATACTGGAACGAGGAAGGTCAACCGTTTTTATTTCAAGATGAACAAATTTTGTTAACGGCACCTGGAGTTACGCCTCGTGTAGTTAGTGGATTAAATATAAAACTAAAAGACCTCAAAAAAGGGACTCTTTATGTTAGTAATTTGAGATTAATTTTTATTTGTCAGATGAAGAAGAAGGCCAAAGATCCGCGGTTGATGTATGATGGTTTCTCTCTTTTTTATAGTGATGTCAATTCGGCGTCACTCGTTGGAAAAGGATCCTTGAAAATCGAAGCAGTGCTCGAAAAAGGTACGCTAAAATCCAAAAAGGCTAATATTTATTTTAAAGATATTCCGAAAGATATCCAAAATGAGGCAGTTATCCGCATTGAAGAATCGCTCAAAGACAGGGGAATACCAACTGTCATTGATGAGCCGGTTTATGAAGAACCGAAAAAGGAGGCAATAGAGAAAAAAGTTCCACCACCAGAATCCCGAGTTTCAGATAGTGTTCAATACCTCTTAAGTGATATAGATGAGGATGTTATTGAATTAACGTGTCCATCTTGTGGGAGTCTAGTAAATTATCGGCCTGGCATGTATATCTGCCCTGCCTGTAAAAAGAATGTAAAATTTATTGCTGATTGAAAATTAGGCCTACTTTTTTTGTTCTAGATAATGTGAAATAACAGAACGGACACACACATCAAAAGCTCTACGCACATTGGTGCCATTGATTGCAGAAGTTTCAAGTACTTCGCCCATGACCTTGGCTTTCTTTAAAAGTTGTTCAATGTTCGCTTTCGTTATAGTTCCAGGTAGGTCGGATTTGTTGAGCATAACTATTAATGGGATTTGTAGTAATTTTCGTTGTAAAATACCAATTAGTTCATTAAACGATTCTATATTATCTTTCCATACACCCCGTTGCGCATCCCAAACAAATAAGAGCCCATCTACACCTTTCAGTATCACCTTTCGGAGATTTTTGTGGGATTTTCTCCCTGCGACGGACCAAACTTGAAGATTGACTTTGCCGATTTTTGCGGTCATCCGGTCAAAAAATCCACCAAACTTCCCTAAATCACCTTTGGCGCCTGCACCCCCCTTAATTGATGTGAGTTCACCTACAGCAATCCCCTCTTTTTCATAGAGCCAATTGACACTTGTCGTTTTTCCGCTTAAACTGGGTCCATAATATACCAATTTAAAAACCAATGCGCCATCTGCTCGTCTCGAAGGCATAAGACTAACCCATTTAACTACTTGTTAGTTTTACATAATACTGGATTTATCATATATTAGGTTTAGGTATTTCAACCTCTTTGATATATATTTAAATTATTGTTTCAAATGAGGCAAAAATTATTCTTTTTTAAGCAACTTTGGATTAAATCAATTATTTAATACCGATATACTAGGGAAATAAAAAGAAAAGAAGGATTCCGAGGGAATTATATAAACCATGTGTGATTGTGGAAGCCATTGAATTATCTTTGGTAAAATAAAATACCAAACCTAGGATAATACCCACAAAAAATAAGGGAATGATACGGTAAATATCTAAGTGAAGTACCGCAAAGAGGAGTGATGCAATTATAATTCCGATAAAAACAGATATTTTCTTTAATTTACATGAATTTTGAAGCCCTTTTTGGACAAAGCCTCTCGCGAAGATTTCCTCGCATGGTGCTACTACACACATCATCAAAATAATCCAGATGATAACCTGATATACTTCCGAAGTTTGAAAAAGCGCATCATAGAGAGCTTGATTGGGGTCATCACCTGTAATTAAATAATTTAGAAGACCACCCAGGATGCTAAGACCATACGCAGCAAATGCACCTCCAATAGCGATCAATAAGTGCTTTTTCGATGGGCGTTTAAAATTGAAGTGCCTCATCTTTCCCTTAAAAATATACACGGCAAAGATTATTGTAATTTGTAAAATTATCAATTCAGTTATTACTGTACCTATCCAAACGCCAGCAATACTTCCCGGAGCGATTAACACTCCAGTGTAAAAATCAAATTGCCACCCTGTTAAGAGTAACATACCTAATTGTATTATTGCAAAAATTGAGACACTCGCACCAATTACGAGGCCAAACACGAGTGCCGAACTTTTCCAATTCCAAGGTGTATCAAGTTCTGCTTCAGTCATTTAAATCCTCTTTTAGATCTAACTTTTAATGGATAGTGATTGTCTTCTTATTTATTAAGACGTCTTAAAAACCCTTCTAAATAATCATCCCAGAAGGCGCGGACGCGAGGCAATCGGCTTAGTATTTTTCGATAAAGTTTCCAGGCAGTAGCTAATTCTTCATTTTTCAAAACTTTCTCATTTATTATGTTTATGGTGTATTTCCGCCCATCTCCAGAAATAGAAAAATTTGTTCCGACAGTAATTAAGAAATTCTTTTTCTTACTCGACTCGAGTTGTCTTATAATAAACGTTTTATTCCCATTAAAGCCAATTAAGTGTGCTGAGGGGAAAACTCGCTCAAAAATTTTCGTAAGCAGTAAAAAATCGTTCAAGTTGTGAAATCGCCCCGATGAAAACAAGATTAACAACACTTCATCTAGTTGCCATATCTTGTTTTTGTCGGATAGACTTTCCATAATTCCATTTAATTATAACCTTCCGTTATTTAATAAGTTATTTGCAATCTCTTAGAATTTAACCTGAAAAAATTTGTGAGCGCCTTTTTTTGAAATTAAGAGTGAAGTATATTTTTAAAAACATTTCATTTAATTTAAATAATTTAAGAATAAATGGAAAATTAATATCCATTATTTTAAAAAAATATCTGGAAAACAAAATAGAGTGGTGATGAGATTTAGAATTGCATTAATTAATCCTGGACCAGTAAGCAGTTCAAAGGAAGGGAGTGGTAAATCTGATGTTGAATTTTGGTCTACTTCACCGCCGTTGGGGATCCTATATTTAACTGCTGTATTAAAGAAAGAGAATTTTCACGTAGATGTCATTGATCAAGAAGCATTGCGTTTTAATTTAGAACAAATTATGAAATGGATAAAAAAGAAAGATCCGGATATTGTAGGATTTTCCACCTTAACAAATAAAAATTCTAATTTAAGTGCTGTTACTATCTCAAGAGAAATAAAAAAATGGAATCCAAATGTTAAGATTGTATTTGGAAATAAGCATGCAACAACTAATGATTTAAGGATTTTAAAGAAATATGATTTTATTGATGCTTGTGTGAGAGGGGAGGGAGAATATAGTTTTTTAGAATTGGTCAATGCCGTTTCAAAAGGGCAATCATTAAAAAATATTAAAGGAATAACCTATTCTGAAAATGGGACAATAAAAAGGAATGAAAATCGTGGATTGATACAGGATCTGGATGAATTACCGTTTCCTGATAGAAAAAGTATAAAATTTGAGTATAAGGCAATCATTGGAGGGTTACATTTAGCTCCGACCGGCTTCACATCCATGCTTTCATCCAGAGGATGTCCCTTTCAATGTGCATTTTGTCATAACAAAAGAAAATATGGGTATCGAAGGCGTTCAAATGAAAATATTATTGAAGAAATGGAATATTTAGAAAGTGAGGGATACAAGTTCTTTGTTTATGCAGATGATAATTTTACAATGAATAAGAAAAAGGTCATAAAACTATGTGATATGATGAAAAAAAACAAAATTGATTTGGATTGGATTGGTGAGGGAAGAGTGGATCAAATATCTCTAGACTTATTAAAAGCAATGCGACGTGCCAATTGTAGAATTCTTTTTTATGGCATAGAAAGTGCAAATCAGCGAATTCTTGATTATTACAATAAAAGAATTACTCCCGCACAATCCATATTAGCAGTCAATAAGGCTAGAAAAGCAAAAATTCCATATATTATTGGATCTTTTGTCGTGGGGGGGCCCAGTGAAACGCTTCAAGAAATTCAAAATACTTTAGATTTTTCCTTAAAATTAGATATTGATTTTCCATTCGTCAATCTTCTTGGAACGATGCCGGGAACTGACATTTGGGATAACCTCGTTGAAAAAAACCTGATAGATGAAAATAAACATTGGGAAACGGGAGTGGCTGTTCCCGATATCGACCCAGTTGGAGTGCCAACTTCAATCATTTCAGATTTAATGATAAAATCATTGAGAAAGTTCTTTTTAAGACCAAAATTCATAATAAAAGAAGTTTATAGAATTTTTACAAGTTTTTATCAATTCCGACTTATGATTAAGGTTCTCTCGCATAACATCAAGAATTTCAAAAATTTTAGTGGTGTACGTTCCTTTACTTACGGAAGACCTGAACAATCACTACAGATGGCATCAGATATTTCTTAATAAATATTAGTATTCCATCTCGGCTTGTGCTTTGAGAATTACTTTTTCTAATTGTTCTTGTGGATGGACTCCCACCATAATTCTTTGTTTTTCATTTCCAATAAAGAAAGCTGGGACCGCTGTTATTCCGACTGAATGGAGTTCGCGGATGGAGTTTTTTATTGCGTTATAATAAGTTTCCTCCTTCCATTTTTGCTTTAATTCTTCTAGATCCAATTTTAATTCTTTAACGATCTCTAAAAGCGTCTTCTCATTCTCGATATCCTTACCTTCAAGAAAATAGGCATTGAAAATACGATTATGACATTCATTAAAAACACTATATTCTCGTGCGAATTCTGCAGTTTCTAAGGCTTTACGTGAAAGAGAGAGGTAACTTGGGAGTTTAATCTCGATATTATTTTCTTTAGCGAGGCGTTGAACGTTTAACCAAGCCATTTTGATGTATGGAGAATCAATAGGTGGCATCATTGATCGTACAGGATGAAGATCATAGGGACGCCAAATTACATTAAGATTAAATTTTTTCTTTATTCGTTTAACTATCTCATTAGCTAAAAAGCAAAATGGACAAAGGTAATCTGAAAAAATCACGACCTTAATTGGTTGCATGTTTAAATCCTTTTTAATTTCTTTATTATCAAAGATACAATTTTAATAAATATATCAATCAATTTCATTATAATGGTATTTTTTGCTGGAATTGATCTCGGAAGCACAGGTATACGTGGAATCGTTGCAGATTCAGCCGGAAGAGTTATTCTCAATATTCAAGAGGTAATTCCGCCTGACAAATTATATATGGAGTGTGAAAATCCACCAGGTTGGCATGAACAGGACCCAAGGAGCTGGGTGGAGACATTTTATCAACTTCTAACAAAACTTGTAGGTGGATTGAAAAAGTTAGGTCTTTCGTTAGAGGAAATGAAGGCGATTTGTACTGACTCTACTTCAGGAACTATCATTGCAGTTAATGAAAAAGGAAACCCGTTGACATCAGCAATTATGTATAATGATATTCGTGCTCAAGAAGAAGCACAAATAGTCCAAGATGCTGCGGAGGAGTTCAGTCAGAAGGTAGGATATAAGTTCAAAGCATCTTTTTCGCTACCTAAAATGCTCTGGATCATGCGTCACCTACCATCAATATTCAAACAAACCTATAAAATATTACATGCGAATGATTTTATTGTAGGACTGCTAACTGGGGAATATTTTCATTCAGACACGAGTAATTGTCTAAAAGCAGGATTTGACTTTATTAATGGCCAATGGCCTAGTTTAATTGAACGGGTAGGTATTCCTTTAGAAAAATTACCAGAAGTCGTTTTCTCTGGACAAAAAGTTGGGCGAACGTCCGAGAAATTAGAAAAAATTACCGGATTTCCATCTAATGTTTTAGTGATAAGCGGAGCAACAGATTCTACTATGGCTTTAATTGCGTCAGGTGCTTCAAAAGAAGGTGATTTTTTTTCTTCGTTGGGAACTACACTAGTTACTAGATGCCTAACTCGCGAACTCGTTCTTGATCCGCAAGGGAGAGTGTATTGCCATGTTCTCCCTGGGAGTAGACGCATGTTTTTGCCAGGTGGGGCGAGCTCAGTTGGTGCTGAATGCCTGCAAACCTATTTTCCAAATATTGACTATAAATTATATGATAAGAAAGCGTTAGAAAATTTTCCCACCCAAGCTATCACCTATCCCCTTGTTAAAAAAGGAGAGCGCTTTCCTTTCGTAAATTCGAATGCTAAACATTTCTATGAAGGACCAGAGGACAATAATTATGAGAAATATGCCGCTTATTTGCAAGCAGTTGCATTTGTTGAACGTTTGAGTATTCAAGTGTTGGAAAGTTTAGGAGCAAAATCAGGAGGCCGCGTTTTCACTATTGGAGGCGCTACGAAATCGAAAGAATGGCTGCAGATTCGGGCTGATGTATTGCAAAAACAGATTATTCGCCCAAAGATAATCGAAGCTGCGTATGGAGCTGCGATATTAGCTGCATGTACTGTAGTTTATGATGGAAATTTAACCGAAACAATTGAAAAATTCGTGAGCCCTGACTTAATTATACAACCGCGAGTTAAATTAAGAGATAAAATAGAAGAATATTATGAGAATTTTCTTTCTGAGATAACGAAACGATTCCAGGTTCAAATTTAAAACTAAAGAGAGGTATGGATTTATTATGAGTTCCAATCTTAACAAAAGAAAGGAGTTTCTTCTAGAAGTTAGCAAGCAACTGCAAAAAGAAGGATTAGTTATAGGTCCAGGAGGGAATACTTCGATAAAAGATATAGACGGAGTGATGTGGATTTCCCCATCGGGTATTCCATTTATGGAAATGAGTATTAATGATTTTGTGCCCATTGATGTTGCCTCGGGTAAACTTATCGATTCTAGATTGATGCCGTCATCCGAAGTGCCACTCCATCTCCTAATCTATCAGGCGAGGCCTGATGCTAATTGTATAATCCACGCGCACCCATCCTATGTGATATCATTATCAGCTGTTGATATCCCGATTGTTCCGCTATTTCCTGACTTTGTGGTTTATCTAGGAGATTTTGTGCCTCAAATTCCATATGTAACTCCCTGCACCGAAGAGATGGGACGACTCGTGGCCGAAAAAATGAAAGACACGCCTAGTTGCGTGTTAAAAAATCATGGAGCAGTAACAATTGGTAAATCTATAAAAGAAGCCTATACACGTATGCAGATCCTAGAATCCGGCGCTAAAATCCTCTTTCAAGCCAAATTACTAGGTAAGCCGCGGATTTTAACCAAACAAGAAGCCCAGGCCATTTTAAATCTTGATATCGAACAGTACCGGAAGAAATTGTTACGCGAATCTGATAAATAAGTTTTAGAACTCTAGATCCAAGTCACTTTGGCAGGTAGACGCGGAGGAATTCGATAGTATTTAACCTGCGGAAATCCGACTGCTAAAGTATAAGCTACAATGTGATTTTTCGGGAGATTAACAACTTTTTTGACATTTTCAAGTACGTTTATTGCAGCTGTTGCGATCCCTAATGAACATGTTCCCAATCCTAGACTTTTGGCGGCTAACATAATATGACATGCTGCAACTGAGCAATCCTCTATTAATGTCGTTGTTTTTTTAGACGCATGGATAATGATTACTTCACCATTCCAGCGCCAAAAATCTTCTCCGCGCTCTATCCCCTTAAGCATGATCCTTAATCCTGGAATGACAAGATTTTTTATTATTTTAAAAGTGGTTTTTGACATTGATGATTTAATTTGGTTGAACTTGCTCTTATCTTTATAAATCTCAGCCAATTCTATAAAACCCTGCGTTACTTGATCTGAAAATTCTTTTAACCGGTCTTTATTTCGGACAATGGTAAAATGAACTAATTGATCGTTGTGTCCCGTCGGCGACATTCTTCCAGCTTCTAACAGCTTTTTCCATAAAGCTTCTGAAACGGGGTCTTTTTTAAACTGTCTCACCGATCTTCGAGCCCTTATTAGATTCATTAAAGTATCATATGAAGGGATCTTGAAGTCTGTTGAAATTTCTATTACTTGCTCCAGAGGAAATTTTTTCAACTTAACGGCATTAACTGGACAAACAGCACCACAATGACCACATTCCATACATAAGATATCTGCAGGGCGCCTCAGGACCAATTTTTCATCCCTAATATAAAATAATCTATGAGGACATTCGCGAACACAAGATCCACATTTAGTACAAACATTAAGATCAACTTGAACTTTAGAATTTGAAATATAACTCTGATTCGTTTTCAATTCAGTCAATTCGATTTTCTCCTGTTTTTTCTGATGAAGTGATAGATAATTATATAATCTAAAATATTTTACTTTTAAACATAAATAAAGTGTGAAGGAGGAACAATGGCAGATTTCACTCAGGATATTTATATGATAATTCCGAAAACAGCTGAAGTTATCGTGTTTTTATTTTGTGCTTTAACTATTTATCGACGAAAAAAGGAATATATTTTAAATAAGACATATTTGGTATCACTTTGTGGCTGGAGTATCTATATAATAATGGATGCGATATTATTTCCAATTGCTCACATAGAACCTTTTAGTTTTGGTACGATATCCGTCGATGCAGGTCTGGCTTCAATGCCAATGATTGCAAATATTTTAAGAGATATTGCAATATGTGCAGCTGGTGTTATAGGAAGTGGATTTTTATATGCAAGCATTATAATTCGATATGGCGAAGCTACGGCAAAAGACACACGAGTAATAATTTTAATAGTAGCTGGTTATTTAGCTTGGGCAATACCAACTGTTATTTTTGATACTATTATAAAGATCGCAGGCAGGGCTTATACTTATTTTCATATTGGTAATGCAATTACTATCTTTGCTCAAATTACCATCTTTTTCATAGCCGTATATGAATTAGTAGTGATCTATAGAAAAGTTCAAGATAAGAAAGAAAAACGTCGCATTCTGTATTTCATTTCAGGGTCCTCTTTAATTGCTCTTGGCATTATTTTTTTCGTTGTTGTTGGATTGTTGTCCATCCAACCCGCTTACATCACAGGACCTATTGGACACGTTATATGGCTTTTAGCTCCGATTGCCATCCTTTTAGGAATTAAAAAGTAAGAGATTACGATTAGTATGCATTTGATGATAATCAGAAAAAAAATGATTTGATTTTATTTAAGTAAATTCAGAATAGGAGCCTTTTCATTATTTTTAATGATTGTATGAACGATAAAAGTTTCAGTTCCACTTATACCCTTAAGAGAATGCAATTGATTAATAATTTCAGTTATTTCGTTATTATCTCGTCCGTATAATTCAACAATAACGTCATAATTGCCAAATAAACGAGAGACTTTAGTGATTTGTGGAATTGCCTCCAACTTTTTTTCATTTTCTGCTCGAATAGCAGGATTTGTATCCTCACGAAAGAGTACATATGCTTTAACTTTCAACTCGTCTATTAATTGATTATTAAGTTCGATCGTGAATGAACTAATCAGATTTTTTTCTTTCAATTTTTTTATTTTTTGTGATACATTCTGTCGTGTGGTGTTTAATTTCCCAGCTATTTCGGAAAAGGGTTGTTGGCTATCTTCGATGAGCTTACGTAAAATTTTTTTATCAATATCTTTAAGGGTTTGAAGTTGTATACTCATAATTATTGCGTTTTGTTAAGTCTATATAAGTTTTTCTAACAAGTGTAAAGCGATTCTACATGTTTACCTTACTGATGTAAAAAAGATTTATAAAGCAAATTCAATATCATTCTTTGAAGATTTCGGATAAGTTTATGGCAGTTTTTTGTCGAATTATTGAAATTTCCTAATTTGAATTTAGCATCACTTTGAAAGAGAAGATTCACCATGATTGAAACTTTACATAAGGCAGAAAATATTTCATTAAAGAGAAGAAATGAATTAATTACACTGGCGGGGCGCTATTTAGGATATGATTCCATCTACACATGGAATGCGGATATAAATGGCTTCATTATCCAATTACAAACAAATGATGCCCATTTAGAGGATTTTTGGAAAGAAAATTTCTTTCCCGCTACACTTGAATATAATTTACGGCCTCATGGCATAATTTATGCGATTACAGGAGTATATGATGCAGAATCCGGTGTGAGTTATAATTCAGAAACAAAAACTGGATTTCTCATCAACATTAATACTTATTTACAATTACGCTCGCTTGTACTGGGAATACTATTAGATTTAACTGAAGAAAAAAGAAATTTACACTTTATCCGTGGATCGCTGGTGGATCTAGACGGTGAAGGAATTAGTATAATGGGTCCAACTGGTTCTGGAATTAATACGCATACCTTTTTCTTACTCGAATTAGAAAAGGCGCGGCTTCATTCAACTGACTGGATCTATATGGAACGTTTAGGTGGTGAAAAAGGCCGAATTTCGACAACGGTTTCAGAGCGGAAATTCTACCTTAAAAATAATATTATAAAATTGATTCCACGCTTGAAGATTCTATATGAGAAGTGTAAAAAAGAAAAAAGCCATTTTATACTTGATCCTTGGTGGATTGGAGGGGAAGACAAAAGTATAACCACTACGAGGATTAATGTTATTTTCTTTCTTGACCCCGCCCCCGCAAGAAAAGAAATAGCCCGTCGTTTGACTAAAAAAGAAGCATTATCTATGCTATTTAATGCGGAACACCCGTTTTTCAATCCGCATATTCTTGTTTATAATGAAAAACGAAAAGAGCTCCAGCTCAAGTTCTTTGAGAATCTTTTCGATTTTGTTGCCGTTTATAGAATAAATACTGCAAAACCCATGTTTGAGGTGCAGAAACAAATTAAAAATATTATTTTATCTAAGGAATATCTCGAACCACTTCAAGAGGAGAAAGAAGAAATACAAGTTGAAGTTGCAGAAGCCTTAAAACACATTAATCTTGATGAAATAAGAAAAGCACTCTCGGAAATGGTTAATTTATCCAATGTACAAAGCCCATCTGAAAAAGAAGTTCAGAAAATGGCAGAAAAGTATGGATTTCGCACTAAATTTGGAAATTATAACTATGTTTCAACCGTCAAGAATAGAAGTGCAGGATTGACAGTTTATATTGGGTCGCCTCAGGTCCATCAAAAAAGTTTAAACGAAAATCAACGAGAAATTATTAAAAATTTACCTAAAACTGTCCAGGAGGTTCTCTCCTATATAAAGAAAGCTCCGTTTGTACATACTTCTCGAATTATGGGGGAAAATCCAGATTTTACTCCAACCTGTACGTTATTTGTTTCTGTTCATCGCAAGGAGATGGTTCGTCTCACACATATGATGAACTTATCGCTATTTTCTTATGAAAAAGAAACTGAGCCACATTTTTATATGATATATATTCCAGAGTGGCACGAGAAAGACCGACAAATAATTGTTTTCCCTGAAATCGGAGTTACATTCGTTTTAGGAACGGATTATTATGGGGAAGTGAAGAAAGGTATGCTGCGAATGACAATGTGGTACGCTAAAAAACGTGGTATGCTCGGATTGCACGCCGGAGCCAAAATTATAAACGCGAAAGATGCTCATGATAGTAAAATTAAAAAGTATTCAACCCTCATTTTTGGATTGACGGCAACTGGTAAAACCACACACAGCTGTCATTCGCATAATTTAAACGAAACTCAGGGCGAAGGGATTGAAATTGTACAAGATGACTTCATAGCCCTCCGCTTGGACGGCAGTGCTTTTGGGACTGAGCGTGGTTTCTTTTTGAAAACAGAAGGACTCAATCATGAAATTCAACCCTTGATATACAATGCCATAACACAACCAGATGGCGTTTTTGAAAATGTTTTGGTTGATTATCAAGGAAATGTATTCTTTGAAGATAATACTTTAACGGGAAATGGGCGCGGTATCATGCAAAAGAAAGATTTCGGTAAATATTCAAGTCAAGGAATCAATATTCCACCTTTATCTGAAGTTGATGGAATGCTAATATTTTTAATAACGCGTCGAAACACTGTTGTCCCTATAGCTTCTAAACTTACGCTCGAGCAAGCTGCGGCATCTTTCATGCTAGGAGAGTCTATCGAAACATCTGGATCCAACCCGAAACGCGCTGGAGAGAGTGTCCGCGTGGTTGGAACGAATCCATTCATCATCGGAGATGAATCGAAGGAAGGTGAAATATTCTATGATATTCTTATGGAAAATAAAGGCAAGGTTAAGTGTTTTCTGCTAAATACTGGGGGGATCGGTGAAATTCGAGAGATACAACCTGATGGTACCAAAATTTTAAAACGAAAAGTTAGCCGGATCCCAATTAAAGAAATGGCATCGATAATTCGGGGAATTACAAGGGACTCAATTGAGTGGGAATCAGAGCCGTTCTTTGGAACGATGATACCAAGAAAAGTCGAAGGCGTAGATATGACAAAATACAATCCCGCGAAATTTTATTCACCTAAAAAGCTGAAGGAATTAGTAGAAAGTTTGAAAGAGGAAAGGAGAGAATATCTAGCGCAATTCAAGAATTTAGATGATAAAATTAAATTTGCTTTTCAGTAATTGTTTTAAAAACTCTTTTAGACTCTTTTTTATATTTAAAATGAATAATTACATAAATTTCTTAATAGTGGTGATAGTCATAAATGAGAATTTCTGATTTAAAATTTGAAAAAAAGATTACTCTTTCACCATCTGATGCATTAATCATCATCGACGTCCAAAATGATTTCATCCCCGAGGGAGCCTTAGCTGTGGAGGGAGGTGATGCGATTATTGATGGGATCAATGCCGTTTCTACAATTTTTAAGAAAGCAGGGGCGAAAATCGTGCTTACCCAAGATTGGCACCCTTCGAATCACAAATCCTTTGCAAGCGCACATCCAGGAAAACAACCATTTGACGAATATTCAACCGAAAGTATTGGCCCTGTGCTTTGGCCGGACCATTGCGTTCAGGGAGAGAAAGGAGCTGAGTTTGCACCGTCGTTAAATACAGATCTTGCTGATGAGATTATAAAAAAAGGAATGAATCCCGAAATCGATAGCTATTCTGGGTTTCTTGAAAACGATAAAAAGTCTGAAACTGGTCTTTCAAGTTATCTAAAATCGTCAAATATTTCCCGCATTTTCGTCTGTGGCCTTGCCCTAGATTACTGTGTTTATTTTACTGCTATTGATGGAAAAGATCTTGGTTTTGAGGTCTATTACCTCATTAATTTAACCAAAGGAATTGACAGCCCTGAAGGAAATATCTCCACTGCCTTAGAAAACATGACGAAGAAGGGGATAAAATTCCTGAAATCTGATATGCTATTAAAATAAATTTCAAGAAATTAAAAATCTGAATTCAGATGATACGACAGAAATGAAATAGCAGTCCATGCCTTAAAATCTTATACTTTCTCAGAAGAAGAATGTTTGTTAAAAAAATTTAAAAACAAAGGAATAAAAAAAAAGGAAGATTTGTTTTATTTCATCTCTTCTCTGTCTTTCGGATACTCCTGGCCCGGCTTGTTCATCCGTAAGAGGAACGTAATGCCCTCTTGGTGCGGACGACGACCTACCCAATCATAACCGCGTTCTAATCCCCAGAGGTACCAAAATGGATAGGATAAGAATATGAAAATCGCGTAAACATCGAGATTTCCAGAAGTATAAGGATTGATTCCGAGGTTAAAGGGAAAATTCCACATTATTTCCTTTCCCGTCCCAAAGCTCCCAAAATTGATAATATTAAGGTAGCACAGGATCCCGAATGTCCAGAAAAGCACCATGATCAATATGCCGAGAAGTACTGACGCATCCTTATTGATTTTACGCAACTTTCTCTTATACGCCCAAGCTATAATCGGCCCCAGAATTAACAAAAGAATTATTGATAAAATAAACCCAATCATTCAATATCATCCTCCAGCCAGCCCATTTGACGATACCAATTAATAGTTTCCAATGTTCCCTTCTTCCACCCCTCGTATTCAAATTTGAAACCCAAATCTTTGATCTTTTGATTTGAGAAGTAGTATTGATGGTGGACGTATCCAGCCATGGATGCCTCGAACCGGGGGCGCACCCCTCTCTTTCGAGCCCGCCGCTCTTGAACCCTTGCAAAGAGCATCCCCATCCTAGCCCCCACTATATAAAGTGGCCACCAGATTGGAATACGTTTATAACCAACATTCAACGTTTCACAAACGAATTCAATAAATTCATCTTGGAACCCCTCGGTGCAGACAGCGTTGTACGCTTCGCCGATAACCTTCTCTTTCGGTTGATATTCGTAGATATGCAGTGCCGCTCTTACAAGATCCTTCACGTGCACCATAGGTATCCTAAGTCGCTTTTTACGGGGATAGATGCTCGGAACGACGCACATGCCGAGCTTAAATATTAAATTAAACATATGCCAAGCCCCGTACGTCTGATAAGGGCCGTAAATCGGTGCAGGGCGGAGAATCGTCAGGGGAAGTCCCCGATTTTCATGTAGTTCGAATAACATTTGTTCTTGTTCCATTTTCGAGATGGAATAGGCATTTGGGGGTTTGTAAGGGGCGGTCTCGTCAGCGGGGAGGGGCCACCCTTTCTCCTTCTTGTACTTCGGTTGGCCATACACGCCACACGTGCTCCACTGAATGAAATGCTTCACATTACCTTTTTCCAAAACCAGTTCTGCTAAATTCCGCACGCCTTCAACATTGATCTTCCGCAAAATATCGATGAGCGCGAAGTAGTCGTAGAGCGATGCAATGCTGAACACTACATCGATATCGTGCTCAAATAGCGGTTTCAAAGATTCTTTGTCGGTGATGTCCGCAGGTATAAATTGAAATTCACCCAATAGGTCCTGCATAAATTCGTCATCGGCAGTCCATTTGCCGCCTAGGAATAATTCGTCCCGGTCAGGTTTCGGGAGGTCAGTTGCAATTACATTATACCCTTTTTCACGCAAAAGGCGTACCATAAACGTGCCACAGTGTCCCGCGGCGCCTGTCACTAGGGCTGTTTTAGCCATTCTCTATCCTCCATGTTCATGAAATGAAGATTAGTGTGATTTTTACTTTTAACACATATAAATCATTCTCATACAAAAAAAAAAGAAAAGGATTATCCGGTTCTCCGAAAACCATCATAAATAAAGAGCGTGCCCAGTATTAGGGAAATTGGTGCAGTAATATAAAGATACTCGATTAAAGTATTTAAGAGGGTATTCGCTCCTATATATCCTTCTAAGTTTTGGTATCGAAACAAGAAACCTAAAGCGATAAATCCTGCACCTACGAACACTTTTAAAGCGTTCTTTCTTATATCGCCGGTTGATTTACTTGCCACATAGTAATAAATCATTGGAAAAACCAGGTATCCGAGTCCTAGTATGGCTAAAAATATGAATTGAAAGGCAGAAGGTGTTTTTAAATAGACTGGATTGACGAAAATATTGATGAAGATTGTTACAAAAACTATAGCAGCAAAATAATGTCTCTTATACCACTCTAATTTGATTAATGATTTTTCAATTTGAAAAATTCTTACAAAACACGCAACAAAAGATCG
>JABXJU010000082.1 GCA_013375405.1 Candidatus Helarchaeota archaeon | reverse complement strand
TTCTTAAAATTTTCGATACCCTCCTATCAAAAAAAACTTCTCTCTCAGTACGCTTTATTTTATTAGCCAAAAAATAAATAACATCAAAACATAAACTTTCCCAATTATATAGTTTACAAGCTCTTTTATAACCTAAAAATATTAATCCTCAATTAATTCAATTTTTCATATCTTTTGATTATTAGTTATTAGAGAGACATCAAATAAATAAAGTAGGATTTATTTATGTAATAATGTATAAAAAAGAAAATTTGAACAGATGATTAAAAAATGGGCGCTTGGAGAAAATTTGTAAGTTGGTTGAAGGGAGCCAATTTAAATGATATCATTTTTAGGGTAGATGTTTTTACCCGTAAATTAGATCGGCAAAGGAAGCAACTAGAGAAAGAAGCGAGAAATAATCGAACTAAGGCGAAAAAATATCAATTGGATGGCAATTCGGATTCTGCTCGGTTATATGCTCAACATTATGTCAAATATAATAAGTGGGCAATTGGGGTTGATACTTACCGGTTGCACATCATGAATTTATTAATGAAGCTAAAACAATCTCAGGCTGTAGCTGAAACGGCAAAGATATTAGGCGGAATTACTAATGCGTTAGGGGCCTTAAGAAGTGCTGTACGAACCCAAAATGTTGCCCAATTAGTTGATAACATTGACTCTCAAATCGAACATTTCGAAATGACTCAAGAAATAGCCGAAGGGGGCCTAGAAGAAATTACTGTTTCAACCGAAGTGAAGGATTCGGATGTTCAAAGAACAATGGACGAAATAAATCAAGAAATAGCCGTGGAAACTGGAGTTGCTTTACCAACCACTCCAGCTGATAGCCGAATTTCAAAATTAGAAGATGAAATTAGAAGGATTAAAGAGGAAAGATAAGAAATCTATGTATCTTTTGTCTATAAAATTTTTCAAACTTTTTTTAATTTTTATGAATCAAATAGGAGTCTTTTGTAAAAAGTAGGTGAGCAGGGTGATAGAACACACCGAAATTGGTAAAATTTTTAATAAAATTAGAGATCTTAAACCCCAATCAATAGAAGAACAAATTCATCTATTAGATATTTGGGTATTACAATATGAATTACTGAGCGATCAGCGTCACCTTACAAATATGAGAGAGGAATTAGTGAAATTAATTCAAGAGATCTTGCCAGATGTTGATACGGAGGACTGGCTAATCAAACTATTTAGAGAAGATCCGACTTCTGCTGTCCGCCTCAATCATGCTATAATTTCTACACTGAAAATTGAGGAGTTTCCTTTTTTGAAAAAAATTCCAGATGTTCTTTTCAATCATGTACTTCAAAATGAGCCTCTGAATCCAGGTTCCTCTACAATCCTTTATCAAGCATATGAAAAAACTAAGGAAGAAAAATATCAGGAAAAAATTTTAGAGAATGTTGAGAATGTAACTGGACTTGAGAAAGTAAGATGTCTTGCTATTTGTTATTTATTAACACGAATAGAAGATTATTTAACCCAGGCGTATGAGCTTGTTATTCCATTAGAAGAACTATCAAAAGGTGATACTCTTGATTATTATATTTGGGAGGTAACGGATTATAATGCCGCTAGATATCCCGCAACCCCTGAATTCCGCCAATATTTAGGTACAAAAGTAGATCAGCTCATAAAAGGTGAAGTATCGGATCTCCAATCATTTCATTTAGCATTAGCGTATATTCTCGGGGAAACTGAATTTTGGGGAGAAGAAATTTTCGGGAATCATACTCCTGTCATAGAGGACTATTTGAAATTATTAATTGATACTGAGACTGAATCCGCTATCGTTGGCCGATCTGAATCTCTTCATCGAAAAATTCGTTTGAAAGGAACATTAGAAATTGGTAAAATTTCTGAACGACCATTCCATGGAATTGGTCATTTCTCTCGAAAACTTTTATTAGATTGCACGCAACCTCATGTCATTTTTATATCGGGCCATCGAGGGAGCGGCAAAAGTTATACTATGGGTGTAATTGCAGAAGAACTTGCTATGGCTAAAGTCGGGATCGGCGTTATTATTATAGACCCTCTGGGAGTCTATTGGAGTATGAAATACGCTAATTGGGAAGAAAAAGAACTGACACTTCTAAAAAAGTGGAATCTTGAACCAAAATCTTTCGCCGATAGCGTCCGTGTTTTTGTTCCATTAGGTCAATTTAATTTAACACCGAAAGAAACAAAGGATGAACCATTTTCCATTAAGCCGTCTGAATTAAGTGCCGACGACTGGTCGTATGTATTTAAGGTTGGTCGATTTAGTCCGCGCGGGATTCTTGTTGAAAAAACACTCAAATTAATTCGAGAGGGATACGAAGCTGAATTGGAAGATGCGATAATCAAGGTGAGAGGGAAAGGTGATAATTATTCAATTCAAGATATTATTCGTTGTATTAATACTTCTACTTTTATTGTAAATAAAGATAAGGGTTTTACCCGCCAAACTCGGAGAGCCATGGTATCTCGATTTGAAATTGCAAAAGAATGGGGTATATTTTCAACTAAAGGGACGCCACTTATCGATCTCAGTATACCAGACCAGTTAACGATCATCGATGTAAGCATGCTTGACGAAGGTCTTCACGCCTTGATTTCAGGTATTCTTGCTCGAAAAATTCTCCGCGCACGTATCCATTTATCACGGCAGACTGAAGCTGCTAAGATCTCTATTGAAAAAGTAGCTGAACCCATTGAAGGTATTCCAATTACTTGGCTTTTAATTGATGAGGCTCACCTCCTCGTACCAGCTCGTGGGAGCACTGCCGCGACAGCCCCTCTCATCCAATATGCCAAACTAGGTCGGAAACCTGGATGTGGAATTATTCTCTGTACTCAGCAACCTAGTGCGACCAATACTCAAATCCTTTCCCAGCTGGATATTTCTATTACTCACTTCCTTACCTACACTTCAGATATTGACGCTTTTACCCACCGTGCTCCAGGTGAGGTCCCCAGCGACCTAAGAGAAACTGCGTTCTTTCGTAGTCTTCCCGTTGGAGTTGGAGTTATTGCAGACGAATCTATCACCACAAACCGTGTTTTTCTTGCGAGAATACGCCCTCGAATTAGCCAGCACGCCGGACGAGAAGCGCTTCCAAAAATTATAGACCAAATGGATCGGCCTGTTATTTCACGGGAAGCCGCATCATCAACAGAATCGTCTGATGCTAGCACTTACATTACACTCCCTCAAACACCTCAAGCTCCAGTAGAAATACCCCCATCTTCACAAAAATTTGTAATAAATCTCCCCAAAAATCAACTCAAGGATTACATGAAGCGATTATTATTGTATAAATATCGTAACCACCTTTTCCCTGCTGGAAGTAAAAAGGTGCATGAAAAAATTATCTTCCATACCCTCACTAAAAAACCTTCTGATGTCCTTAACCAAATTCAAGATTTTTTGCTTGAAAATGAATGGGTAATAAATGAAAAAATCTCGGACTCCGACCTCCCTGTGTTACTCATTTCAAAAAATCAGTTTCGGATCGGTATTTCTCTTGCTAAGCTTACTGATTCAGATGACTCCATTCTTATTTTCGTTGGGACTACTCCAAATAGACCCGATCACTCAAAACTTGAACATCTTTTTAACGCAATTATTTCTAATGATTAATGAAATGTTTAAATTGTTAAAACGACTTAAGAAAAATGACATTGGGAAGTGATTGATTGTCTTTCATGAAAAAGATATTACCTGGGCGTAAGAAGAAAGATAAAGAGAGCACTATTGCCAGACTCCGACAAATGATTAATAAATTAGAATTAAGAGAACGGGCTTTTAAAAAACGCGCCCAAATGGATTATTATAAGGCGAAACAATATTATCGATCTGGTAATAAGCGCGCCGCGAAGCAAGCTCTTAAAAAATGGTCCCGATTGAATAAATACTCTGAACGTTATGTAAATTATTCCTCAAGACTAGAGAACATGATAATCGTAATTGATCAAGCGATGGATATCAAAGGAGTCGATGAGGCTGTCAAAATGGGCCTCGTAGAAATGAAAAGTATCCAAAAAGATATTAGTATTGAAAAAGCCGAACAAGTTGCAGCTGAATCAGATGCTGCCATGGCTGAAATTGACCAAGTTGGAGAAATATATGCTGAAATGTCATCCACGGATGACCTCGACTTCGATACGGAAGCTGACCAGGAACTTTCACGTTTTGAAGCTGAAATGATTTTGGGTGAAGGCCCCCTTCCTGATGCGCCTCAGGGCGGGATGGGAGAGCCGCTTACTCGCAAAGAAAAGGCGAAAAAAGAGATTGAAGAACTCCGGAAATTAACCGAAGGAGATTAATTTATAAGTTAAACACAATATTTTTCTTTTTTTAATCACGGTTAGGAAATCGCAAGCCCAACTGCAACTCCGATAATCAAGATTAATGCAAGGACAATCGTTGCAACCGGTCCAACTTTAACTCCACTAGATTCTTCCTCAAAAAATCGAATTAAACCCGCTCCTGCGAAAGGCTTACCGTTACTTAACCTATATAAGTAAAATCGGTCCTTCTCTACCGCGACGTCGCGAGCGTTTTGATTTTTTCTTTGACATAATTTAATCCCTTAAAAAATGTAATCTAAAAATTATAAATGTTAAATTATTTAATAATATTATGCACATTCATGAGTTCCAAGAATTAATGAGGACATTATACCTAGAGCGTGATAAAGGTCGGGGCTTTTCGAAAATATTTTTGTGGATCATTGAAGAAATTGGAGAATTAGCTGAGGCGTTACGGAAATATCAAGAACAAAATGAAAATCGAAAAGAACTTAAAAACGTGGAAATGGAAATGGCAGATGTTATAGCTTGGATAGCATCCTTAGCTAATGTACTTGAGATCGACTTAGAAGCGGTGTTATATGAAAAATACCCCAATATTTGTCCAAAATGCCGTAAAAATCCATGTATGTGTGATTTTAAATAATATTTCTAAAAAATGAATAAGAGAAAAACTTTATAGATTAAGAATTTATTAAATTCTTCAGTACTAACTCATTTTCATTAATAAATGGTCAATCGAGTACA
Source organism: Candidatus Helarchaeota archaeon (assembly GCA_013375405.1). Next base: position 12,327 of record JABXJU010000082.1, on the reverse strand, counting down.
TTATACTTAACTGGAGGCTTAATAGCATGAAAGTTGAAGAAATTATGCATACGGATGTGGTATATGTAGAAGTACCGGGCAATAGGAAAGATGTCATGGAAATAATTCAAAATCACAATATTAAAGCTATGCCTGTCGTGAAAAAGGGAACTAAAGAGATCGTAGGCGTCATTTCTCAGACTGATTTGCTTCTTAATCCTGATGAGGACCAAATAGCATTGTTAATGAGCCGAGATCCCATTAAAATAAGTCCTAATACCTCTATAAAAGAATTAGTCAACTTGATGATAGATAAAAAATTACGACGTCTTCCAGTTACTAAAGGCAAAGAAGTTGTGGGAATGGTTAGTATTGGTGATATCATCAAAGCAATTTCTAAAATGACTATCAAAATCCCTATAAAAGATCTAATTAATACTAATATTCATGTTGTTTGGGAGGGCACGCCACTTTCTGCAGTCCCAAGTATCATGCGGATGGGAAATGTTCGAACTCTCTTGTGTATTGATGATAACGGGGGTCTCTCTGGTATTGTATCAGATGTCGATTTTATTAAAGAAAGTAAAATTGTCTCAGAAGAAAAATCATCCTCTATTTCAAGCTCCTCCGACAAAGAATGGAGTTGGGAAACAAGCGATATCCTTTTAATTACCAAGAAAAAACTTAAATTACCAAATAAACCAGTGCGCGACGTAATGACAAAAAAGCTTATAACTACAAATGAATTTAGCTCCCTATCCGAATGCGCAAATAAAATGTGGAAAAATAAAATTGATCAGATTCCTGTCCTCGATGCTAGAGGCGAGTTAATCGGGATGGTCGAAGATGAAACACTTGTAACTGCGTTTCAAAATAAGAACTAAAAATTTAAAATTTATCTAATTTTAATTGACGGCCTCTATCACTTGTAAAGATCGAATCCACATAATCTTGCGCAAGTAAAAGTCGTTGCTCTGTGTAAATATCGAGGTTATATTTTTTAACAATCTCTAGGGACAATCCTAAATATTTTATGATTCCGCCTTCTGTTACCGTGAGGATTATCTTCCCACCACACCGAAGACATCGATTTGATAGAGGTAAGCGGCGATATTTGGTATTACATTTAATACAACGAAATTTTTGAGTTGAGAATGATCGTAAATTCCCAATAATATCCGGGATAAAATGAGTATGTAAAAGGCGACGGGCTTCATCCTGAGCATCTGCAGCTTCCGTTTTTGCAGCTAATGTCAACTGTGCATGTACTTTTTCTTTTACTGATTTTAATTCTTTATACCGTGAATTTCTAGGACCTTGATTTATATTACTTGTCGGATGCGTAAAATATAAACCTTCAAATTGAGTCGCACATCCTATACGGTGTTCTACAATATCGATAATCCTTTGAACTTCTTTCGGATGTGCATATTTTAACGATTTTTCATAAAACTCAATTGAAAACTTTTTAGCGATTTCCATATTAAAAACTTCATCATCAATCTCACTAGGATTTAATTGGGAGGTTAAAACTAGAGGCGCATCCATCATCCCTCCCTTCTTCTGTGGTAAATAACTTCTTGAAAAATTAAGAACTGCATCAAGTCCTAGAATAATCGTATCTTCGTCACCATCGCAATTTCTTCTCTTTGCAGAATGCCAGTAGGGATGTGCATAACAGAGTCTTGCAGTGGTAAATCCAATAATCCTCCCTACCACACCTGCAGAAATATGTGGGGCTAACCCTATTATTAAATGCCCGAGTAACTCCTCTTTTTTAGAAATATTATAAAAGGGTTCTAGGTGATAGACTTTAATTAAGAGTTCATCAATAAAATTGGCAACTTCTATTAAAAATTTTACACCCACTATGGGAATTATGATATCTTGTACTTTAAGCTCCAGAATTTGATCTTTGGTTTCAAGGGAGTTTCCCACATAATCATTAAGATATCCTAAATCTCTTAGTTGCGCAACAGGAACACCAATTTCGGAAGGTGTAAAATGAGTGACGGGTGCATCGGTTGCATCAAAACGAATAGTCCCGTCTCGATACGCAAATAAATTGTGTTTAGCACGAAGAATTCCTTTTTCGAGGATTTCTGGAATTTTTTTCTTACTCATGAGTCCTCTTACACCCTTTATTTCCTTCGGCAACGGTTCATTTAATCTTCTTAATCTATCAGACAATAATTTCCTAATAGGAATATCTCTTTGATCGTAAAATCTAGTAACATTACCGCATCTTGGACAATATTCATCTTGGGTTTTTGTTTGACAATTTATTTGAGAACATTTCTGGACTGGATTGGTTTTAACTTTACATTTACCACATTTATTAAGAAATGTTTTATTTCCACAGCTTGGACACTCACGATACACAATTTCTACACTAATTTTTTTGGATTCCGCGGCTTTTATCACACTCCTTCTATTCCCTCCCTCAATTCCAACGGGAAATAAAACGTGAAAAAATTCTCGACCTTTCGCCTTTTCTGGCCGCCCCATCCGAGCTCCAATATAGTAGGGTGCCCGATCCTGAATTAAATAAGAGGAAATTGATCCTTTCCAAAGACTTTCTTTTGATGGACGATTAAATTCAAAATAGTCTGATTCAAGTGCAAATAATGTTTTTATGATTTTAGCATGTTTCGTCAAAATTATTTGGTTACTGATTAAATTATGAGGAACCCCTAATTTTTCAAGAAGGTTTTTCATTAAATCATCATGAATGCATTTAATAGATGGGGGTTCATTCTCTAATTTTCCCTTTTTTAACCATTGTTGAAGCGAAAGAATTTCTTGTTCAGAAACGCTACTCCAAAAATAGTTATATTTAGGATGAATAGGAATTTGTAATTTCTCAGATAATACTAAAGTTTGGGCCTCATTTGGAGCTTTAAAAAATGGAAAATCCATAAAATCTTCTAAAATCTCAGCTGAAATTGATAAATCATCCGTAGCCTCGTTCAAATTGCTGTATTTTTTTTCAAGAGCGCTTCTTAATTCCTCACACCACCATTCTTCACAGTATCCTGGAGGAATCAAAATGTGGTTATTTTCTAAAAACTCTCCAAACGCAATTAGACAATCCCCCAAGAAATGAAACCTCTCTACCTTATCTTTGAGATCAATAGCCTGTGTCGCTGAATTGATTTGTAGAACTTGTCCCCCTTTTAATCGAACGATTGGGCCTTCTATGGAATCAACTGGAAGCACAATCGATCCTTTTCCTGGTCGTTCAGTAATAAATTGTGTCCCTGGTACCAAAAAATTATCAAGTAAAATCATTGTTGCTGGATTCAAACCAACTGCTGCAAAACCTGTATTTCTTGATCGTCCATATCGTACCCTAAAACCCCCAATTCTTGATGGATAGGCAAATACTGGGCGACCTGTTATTACTTTTGCAATGAATTTATCCTTTGGTGGGATTCTTTCTTTTTCTTCATCGTCTCCTGAATCTTTTTTTATTTGAAGATGTTCTATCCATTTCCAACCTAATATATCTAATTTTTTAATAATCTTAGTTAATTTATGAGCTTTTCCTATAATCCCATCATTTAAAACAAGACATGCCCCACCCCGAAGTTGATTTGTTTCTACTCGCGTTAGATCTCTGAATCCTGAAACTTCAACTCTTTCAGTAGGCTCCCCTGTTATTTCGATCGGAATGTTCATAGCTGCCGTTCGAATTTCTTCTTGACTGGAAGGATATTGTAAATTAACCTCCCTCTTATATGCCTGAACTTCTTCTATATATCGTTCAACTTCTTTCTGAGTTGGTTTATATTTATCTAATTTCAATAAAGTTCTTACCCAATCACCCACCAATACAGCAAGTGCTGCTTCTGTTCCTCCAGCTGATCGAATTGGTCCGGCAAAATATATTGCTAAATATTCTGTTCTGTCAAAATTCTCTCGAATCTTGACACTGGAAATACCCTCTATAGGTGCTGCAGTAATTCCACCAGTTAAAATAGACAAGGCAGCACGTGTCGCTAATTCTGCAATTTTATTCTTTTCTGCTGGATCAAATCTGTCAGTAACACTCTTTTCTTCACTTTCATCCTTTTCACTCAAATCAAATTTACCATTGACAATTTCTTCTGCTATTTTAAACGCAGTTTCTTCCCCATCCATTTTCTTACTTAATTCTCTTATGCGGCCTGCAACCCCTGTTGGTCCTGTCAAGGCTTCTACTCGAGATGCAAGATCTTTTGCTGGATAAATTTCAGGAAATTCAGTTGGATCTAAGCCAACTTCTCTTGCCTTTTTGGCAATCTCATAAATATGCCCCAATTTAACATCTAAAGTCGCAAAATAACGTGCCATTTCCTCACTACAGCCCTGCATCGATTTCACCTATCCGGTTAAAGGCCTCTCGCCTCTAATCTAATACATGATTTAGTTTTTATGTAAAAGCCAAAAGTTAATTATAATCATTAGAAATTTTCTTCATTAATAGTTAATTGAATTAAGTCGGTCAAAAAAGCGATTAATAAATATAATACAGCGGTAATATTTCCACTCGAGGTATTAGAGTTTGAAACCCACTACACATCACAAAAAATTCTCATCAATTCTTATGATTATTACCTTGTTTTTCTTATTTTTCTCTCAATTTATGCTTTTAAATGTTAAAGCCCAATCTACTTCAGGACCTTATTTAATTCTTTTTGATGAGGGACATGATCAGTATTATACCTATTCAAATGGGCGCTTCAAAACTGCTTTAGACTATCTTAACCAAACCGCTGATTTTGAAGTGTTTTTGAACTCAGGTGAATTAAACAATTATACCAAATTACTACGTTACGATTTTATTATCATTGGAAATCCAGGACCAAATGGCAATTTTTCTGTAGGTGAAATAAAAAATCTTACAAAATACGTCGATGAAGGTGGAAATCTGTTTCTTCTCTCTAATTACCACGATGTAGGAGTAGCTATCCCTGATGAAAATATTACAGGTCAGGCCTCATATTTAAATAATATAACCCAAGAATTAAATCTCCCTGTTTCCTTCACATACTATGATCTATGGACTAATGACACTCATATCCCGTTAGGACCAAGATGGATAACCGAAATTGAAGACTCAAATTTTCAAGACTTCCATCCCATAAGTCGGAAAATTAAAACTGTTTTAATATTTTCTTCAGGATTAAACGTAACTCAGAATCAAGATATTATTGCAACAGGGTACTCCCATTCTTATCTAAGAAACCAGACTAACGATAAAATTTATGAAACACCTTGGTTATATGCCACTCAACAGGGCACGTCTAGGATTATACTCTGCGGTTCAACAATTATTTTCAGTGATCTGAACGTCACAGATTCTGGAGAATCTTCCTATGTTGGAGTTCCCTGGATTGAAGCTGTGGATAATTTACGTTTATGGGCTAATCTAATTCAATGGACTATTATTACAGAGATACCCACTTTTTTTAACATCTTTATCATAATAATCATCTTAATCACAGCAGTCGGCATTGGACTTTATCTCTACCATGCTCATTTTACAAAACCTAAATCACCTCTATTAGAAGTTGAAAAACAAAATCTGCTAGATGAGCGTGCAATGGTTCTTAAAGAAGCACGGTCTCGTATAACTGAAGGAATGCATCTTGCTGCAGTTCAATTGTATAAACAGGCAGTAAAATTATCTAATAAATTAAAAGATTATCGATCTGAAAATCTTTACACTAAAAAATATCGAGAACTTCTCCAGAGTGAATTAGCAATGGTTCTCAAAAGTGCAAGGAACAATGTCGCAGAAGGAAAGTATAATGCTGCAGCTCAATTATACAAACAGGCAAGTAAAATATCTAAAAATTTAGGAGACTATAAAGGAGAATCTCTCCACAATGAAAAATATCGAAAGTATTTAGCAAAATCTAAAGAAAAATAATCTCTCTTTTATTTAAACCCTTTAAAAATTTCTCTAAAATTTGAATAATTTCCCCATTTCTTATTTTCAACTATTACAATGATATCTTCACAACTATTGTCATCTATTATTTGTGTTGGAGTGAGTTTTGCATCTTTAAGTAGGTTTTCAATTTGAGCCATTTGAAATTTTTTCTTTAACAATGATAAAATTAAGAGTCCATTCTGCTTACAGATATTTTTCATTTCTTCAAGACTTTTTATCGGATCTGGCAAGTTCTGAAGTATTGTAATTGCAAAAATAATATCAAAATACTTTTCTCTAAATGGAAGAAATTCAACGTCAGCACAAAGAACCTGATTCTGCCTATTACTAATTTTTTTCCTATATTTTTTCAGAGACTCAATTGAGAAATCGATTCCATATTTATTACATTCATTCCTTTCTAAAAACTGAAAAAAATTCCCTGTCCCACACCCTACTTCCAAAATAACTTGTCCAGTTGTAATTGAAATGTTTCTTAGTATGATTTCATATTTCACATCTTGTATTTTCTGGTAACGCCTATCATAAATATCCGTCGTTTCATCGTAGAGTGACTTTACGGTTTTTTTATGACTCATTGCCTTTCCACTTTAATAGAAGAAAATTTTATCCTCTATTAAAAAGAAGGAAAGCTATTTTTTTATTTTTTCCACAATTCAGATTTAAGCATGTCCCTAACGGCTACACGAATAGCTTCACTTCTATTCGGGTAAATATGGTCTTTTACTAATTCTTCTAATCCTTCAATATAACTTCTCGGCAGATGAACCGTTACTAATCTCATTTTTTCTCATTCCTTGACTTTTCTATTATAGCAATGTCACAAAAATCAATTAAAGTGTGGTAATATCCATATAATATTACCAGAAAATTAAAAGTGATATCAGGTTTAAATCAAGAATAATTCATAATATTTTCCTGAATATGGTTCGTGTACTCAAAAAGGATTAACTTCATCGTATTTTCGCGGGTTTTCATGACATTTTCCCCCCTAACATATTTTTCCCATTTATCCCAGTTCTTAATGAAATCGATATGACAATCTATTATCATTTCTTTAATTTTTTTCAATCCACTGGGAGGAAAATGATATATCATTTTAGTTTTTCTACAATGGGCATATTTCGTCGTAGTCACATATTCACACAGGCCATAATTTTCCCAATCTCTTAAAATTTCCCGAATTACACGGTGAGTCGACGAAAAATCTCTTTTACTTCGTCTAGTGATGTTTAAAACAACTTTTGTTAGTTGAGTGCTTGGAAAATTGTCACTATGCCATTTAGAATTGACTCCAACTATATATTCTCCCATTAGCCACTCAATTACCTGTCGTTCTTTGCTGAGGCGCCTCTTGATTCCTTTTTCAAAAGAGCTCAGTTTCGAATCCGGAGTATCTTGAATAGGCATATAATTTCTCTCTTCTTATATAACCTTGCTAATTTTACTTAGGTGATGATAGAATAAAAAAATTTCTTTAATTGCTACTATTTTTAAGAAACTTTTCATAAAATTACGTAAAATAGAAGTAAAAGAAATAAAATTAAAATTATCTTCCTAATTTTTCTAATTTATTTTTAATATCACTTGCCATTTTCCTAATTTCAGCGGCTTTCTCCTTCTCTCCCATGTTTTCAGATAATTCTGCGGCTTTTTCAAGATAACTGATTGCTTCTTTGAAGTTCCCTGCAGTTAGCGCTTTATCGGCACTTGCAATAGCATTATCACGGTCCTTTCGTAATAGTTTCAGCCTTTCTACCGAGGGCTTACCTGCTGGTGTTGGAGCTCTCGGTGCGGGTGACATCTTCGGAGCTGCTGCTGGCGTTGGTATTGAGGGCTTTTTGACTTTTTCTTTGTCAATAAGCTTTTTTACACTTTTCGCAACGAGCTCCAATTTCTCTAACCTCGTTTCTTGCCCAACAGCTCCAATAGCTATCAAATCATTTGTTATTTTAATGGCTTCTTGTATTTTATCGTATGCTGCTTCTCGATTTTTATTGTCCAAATCTATCTTTGCTTCCTTTCTCAAGTAATTGACCTGTTCTACAAAGTTAAATATTTCTTCATCTGAAATTACTTTAACAGCTGCCACAACTGGTACTTCTTTTTTAGGCACTTTTGGTGGTAATTGTTCTAAAAAGACAGGCTTTTCTGCTCCCTCCCCCGGAAGTTCGAGCTTTTCTTCTTCTCCACGATAAACAGATTTCAGTAGTTCAAGGTGTTTTAATGCTAAATTTTGTGTGATCCCCTTCTCCATCCATCTCCGTCGTATGGAATCTACAATATATTCTGGAAAAAATGTTGGAAAGACAATATCCGATTTTAAAAAGATCCATCTATTACCTTTTTTATCTTTAATTTCCTGTATTACATTATGACGTATCATGTCATTTATTTGCGGCATTATCTGGTCCAAACTCTTTTCATAAATATCTGGCAATTGATTAATTTCAATATAATTATTTCGTAAAATTGTAACTAAGTTATAATTATTCGGATCCGCAACAATATCTGCAATTTGCTTTGAGTCCGCATCTCCTAATCGATAATTCTTAAAAAAATTATCTGTTTCTTCTTTATAAATTTGAAATACCCTCCCCATCTCGGGAGGTGCTCCTCCATCCTTGGAAATTTTATAAAATTTTTCGACTGGACTCCTCATTGAAAAAACATCTTGTATTAAAAAAATACAATTTGTTTTCGATCCATCCATCGTTTCAACTGGAAGCTCATGGATCATCTGTGTCTTGAAAAATGGAGATAAAATTGTGTCTAAATCTAAAATATCCTCACCTAAATGATCAGACAACCACTTTCTTAACTCATCTTTTGGAAGAGCACCCAGCCCTAACTTTCGAAGAACTAAGATCCTCCTTTGATCACGATGTATCATTGAATACCGTTGCTCTTCTGTCATTTCAGTTAATTTCACAACGTCTCCAAATTGTTTTGCTAAAAATTGGTTGAAAAATTTGTCCTTTATATGATCAACTAATAATTTTGAAACTTCTAATAGCGGCTCCTCGAAAATATCTGCATTTTCCTCATCCCGCAATAATAAAGCTACATAATATTGAGTTTTTCCCTCTTCGGGGAGTCCAGTGTAATAACTCGCAACGTTTAAGTTTTCAATACTCATTGATAAGAATCCCGCTTCGCCACCTCCCATAGCGTGCGTGGTGAAAATTCGCATGATGTGATCTTCACTGATCTTGAGCATTTTTGGATGCAGTCCCTCTACCACCACGCCTAATTTGTCATCCCAGCGAACAACGATGATTCCATATGGCAAACGAGTGTCACCTCTACCGTATAAGGTGATTGACTTTGACTTTTTATATTTATTCTTTTCCTTTAATAGAATTAAAAGTTTAACTGAGAATTTCCGAAATAATACAATCATTAAAAAGTAGATTTTTAAAAAGAATCTTAATTTAAGAAAGCTGGAATAATGAAATGGCTAATCTACTTCGTATTTCATTAAAAGCTAAAAAAATTTGTAAGTAGATTAACCAAAAAGGGCGCCTAATCCCGCGACTTCTTCTTCTTCTTTCTCTTCTTTCTCTTCTTTTTTCTCTTCTTTTTTCTTTCCTTTTTTGGGCTCTTTTGATGCCGATGCAACAGGTGCAGCAGTTGGGATAGCCGCAGATCTTATGGCCACCTCAATATCTACACCCTTCAGAGCAGCAATAATCGATTTTACTTGTGCATCATTTACTTTAGCTCCAATTGACTTTAATAGAGAGCCAATATTTCCTTCATTAATTTTTTTTCCAACTGTATGCAACAAAAGAGATGCATATACATACTCCATATTTTTACCTCCAAATTTTTTTAATCGAACAGACCACCTAAACCTATATCTTTTGATTTATCTTCTTCTTCCTTCTCTTTTTCTTTCTTCTCTGGCTCAGCCATCTTTGTTTCAGATATTCCTATTTTTTCCACTGATTGTTTAAAATCTGGTGGTAACGCATCCGGATTCACTTTTAGAATCATGTTAGATAAAGCAAGGGCGTTAGCCTTCGCTTTTACAAGGATTTCTGAAATAGTATCCTTTGTTACAAGTCCGGCTGAAAGAGATAAACCTTTAGCATTCATGACGGCTTTTTGAATAAGAAGCTGGATATTTTCTTCTGTTGGATATCCTACTTCTAATGATAAACTTAATGCATTCCAAATCGCATTTTTTAATTGGATTAAAGTGCTTTTTAAACTGATATCCAAGTCTGATTCTTCTAATATAACACCTTTATCATATGCTGCATAAAGATTTAACCCGATTTCCATTGGACTGATATTTAATCTGGATAACACTAGGGCGAGCATTCGAGATACTTCTTCTCCTTTTTTTGCCACCACAGTATCTCTTTTAATATATATTGACCCACGTTTTACCATTGAGTCAATTCCAACCTCTTTAAATTCACTAATCATCGGTCCAGGCGGGAATCCTGTACTTCCCTCAGGAACCATAATATCTTTTGGTGCTTTATCTCCCCCTTTTGCGGGGGCCTTAACTTTATTATCATCTAAGAATAACTTTAGTTTAAAGGGATTCATTTTAGTGAAGATATAAGATGTTGAACCTTCAATTCTCTCCATAAATTCTTTAATATTCTTTTTATTGCTTTTTGAAGCTGCAATTTTAAATAACCTGTTTTTTGTCATACGGATGATTATCTTTCCAGCGAGCTTCTTTCTTATGGATTGTAATTGGTGTGCTCCTAGTTTGTTCATCTTTGCTAAACAAATAACATCATGTTGATCAAGTAGTTCCTTCAATAATTGAACTTCTTCCAGTTTAATTTGAGATATTTGCTTACTTTCAGCTGCCATTTTAACCCACTTTCACACCTAATCTGATGGAGGGTCCCATCGTTGTTTTAATACGTATATTAGCGATATTACGCAATCCATTTTCTAATTGATCTTCCAGATAATTTGCAACTGATTGAATATTCTCTGCTAATTGCTGGGGCGTCATGTTCTCGGTTCCAACTTTACAATTCATAACTAAAGTTTTACGTAAGCGAATCCGGACCATCTTTTTATATGCCTCAACTATTGGATTTAAATCCGTATTAGGAGGAATTATCCCTCTACCTTTCGGCGGACCTAAGGGCATTTTACCAGTCGGTCCTAAAACTGGCCCCAATGATTTTGCTAGTTCTGGCATTAAATCGACTCCCGCAATGAAGACATCTACACCCTTGACATATTTTTTTGCTTGCTTCTTATCGTTTTTCAATTTCCCTAATTCACTCTTATCTAAAACTTCAAGTCCCATATTTTTAGCCCTAATACCTAAATCTCCACTTCCCACAACACAAATCTTTCTATCCTTTTCTACTTCATGCGGTAAAAAGACTTCTGCATTAATTCTATTTTTAGGTTGCTTTAGATCTACATCCTTTACTCTTATAGACAGGTCTATACTCTGGACAAAATTCCGTTTCTTTGTTTTGTCCTTTAATTCTTCCAGTGCTGTGAGTATTGGGGGTATATTTATGGGCATTCGCTTCACATTTAATATATTATATTTTTAGAAAAAAAATAAAAAAATCAATAAAAACATTTTCCTATTTTTTTATTAACAATAATACAGTCAATTAAACCAAATCAACCTAAAAACCTTCCTATAAACCAACAATCGGAGTGAAATCAACATTTGAGAAATCTCTGATTTAAATAAAATTTTATCTATAATTTACCATATCGAAAGAACCCACCCCCCGCAAAGCACAACCAGCGACCAGATAATTTAATTTTAAATTAAAAATAAAATAACTAATTTAACCGCTGAATCAATTTTTCCTTTTTATAGCAAAGATTCTACTCCATGCTTTTTAATTCCTATCCTCATGCTTTTTGCCTTTCTTAGCAAATCTCATTTTCGAGGGTGCTGATCTTTCTTCTTGTCTTATAATTCGAATTATTACACCCGTTACTATTATACCACATACTAGTTCGAGTATTAAGAGCAGCCTCCCAATCAGGGGATTATTTGGATCGAGCGGATCTGAGCCCTTAGTGATTTCTTCGCTATCGGAAAGCCCATCCCCATCCGTATCGCGGGCATTCGGATTCGTCCTATAGGTCTGTACTTCCAGACCATCCGAAAGCCCGTCCCCATCCGTATCCGGATTGAAGACATCGGTTCCCTGCACGTGGACTTCAGCGGCATTCGTCAACCCATCGCCATCATAATCCGTATGATTGGCTAACAAATACACTGTCATATTTTGGGCGGTCCCATTATTGCCGACGGCATCGACGGCTCGATAAGAGATAACATGTGGACCATCTGAAAATCCTGCAAGGGAAAAAGTGGAAGCCGTCAGCCACTCGCTGGTATCAATTTGATATTGATAGTGGCTAATGCCCGCCCCGCCAACATCACTCCC
>JABXJU010000347.1 GCA_013375405.1 Candidatus Helarchaeota archaeon | reverse complement strand
ATTTCTTCAACTTGAGTACTATTTGACACGTCCACTTCTAAAATTAATGCCTCTCGTCCAAATGATTTGATTTCCGATTCGAGCTCAGCTTTAGTTTCTTCAATTGTATCTGGAGATCGTAAAAAGACATCGAATATAATTATATCGGCGCCTTCTTGAGCAAATTTTTTTGCAATCCCGCGACCGATACCCGATGCTCCACCAGTTATTAAAGCTACTTTATTTTCTAACCTCAGCATAAAAATTACCCCGGATATTTGTCTTTTAGATGAAATTATCAATCATAACTTTTCTAAAATATGTACACAGAGGGCAGCCTCGCCAAATCCGATATTTCCTCCACCATTTTCGGCCAAAGCAATTTTTGCTTTAACTTGCCTTTCGCCAGCCTCTCCACGTAGTTGAGTTACCAATTCATAGATTTGTGCCAAGCCTGTAGCACCTATTGGGTGTCCACGGGAAAGCAATCCTCCACTCGTGTTTACAGGAATTTTTCCGTCAAGTGCAGTAGCCCCACTTTCTGTAAAGGGTCCACCTTTTCCTACTGGACAGAATCCCATCTGCTCAATCTGAGTAATTTCCCCAAAAGCCGTCGCATCATGGACTTCTGCTATATTTATATCTTTTGGACCAAGACCGGCCATTTCATACGCAGCTGTGCCAGCCCGATCAGCTATATTGTCTTTTTTCCAGGATCCGGATTTCAAGACCGATGCTCTTATTAGGACAGCTCTCGTGCTTGGATGCTGCTTTAAAAACTTTTCAGAGCAAAGAATCGCAGCCGCAGCACCATCTCCGACGGGGGCGCACATTGATCGGGTCAAGGGATAAGCGACTTCATAATCTTCCAATACTTGCTCCACGGTTAGGGGAAACGTGTATTGGGCAAGTGGATTCAGTGTTGAATTATTGTGGTTTTTAGCTGCAACGACAGCCAATTGTCGTTGTGTAGTTCCATACTTTTTCATATGAGTGCGGGCTGCCATTGCATAAAGATCCATAAACGCCGAGTGACCACCCTTTTTCCCTTTCTTTCCTTCAGATCCTTGTTCTTTAGCCTTTTTCGCTTTTCGTTTTGCAGCCCATTTTTTCAATTGCTCTATCATTTTTGTTGTTACCTCCACATCCGTTCCCGATATAAAGCCCTCCATCATCCTAGCGCGATCCTCGTTATATACTTTTTCAACGCCTATAGCCAATGCACAGTCATAAATACCCGCTTTTACTACAGCCCACGCTCCGTGGAAAGCGGAGCTCCCACCGGCACAAGCATTTTCTACATTCATTATGGGTATTTTATCAATGCCATTGGCACTAAGCGCCACTTGGCCTCGAATACAATGTTGATTAAAGCTCATTCCCCAACCGGAATTTGAAAACCATGCAGCTTCAATATCTTCCAAATTTATGTCACAATCCTTTTGGAGAGATTCAAGCGCTTCACCTGTCAAATTTTTAATGCTTTTCTCTATATATTTACCGAATTTGGTCATCCCAACGCCAAATACATAAATTTTATCACTCATATTTCTCCACTTTTACGATTTATTACTAATACTCAATTTTCTAATTCTAATTAAAATATATTGATTACCAACCTGTTGTATCCTCATCTTCAATATCTACGTCAAATTTGAACTTATATTGATCTAATTTTAACTCCTTTTGCATCTGAAGGAACTGTCGTTGAGTTACTTTGGAAATTGGCACTCCTGATTTTTTCCGTTTTTCATGGGCGACATATTCCTTTTCTCCTGCGACATAGATGTGTTCTGCCCCAGGTTGCTTTTTCGCACTTACTAATTGGCGGAGTAAGTCCCCTGTTTTCTTCTTGAAGTCCTTGATATCACAGAAAGCAGAGGGATCTATGGCTATGAAGAAATGACCAAGATTATATGGTTTAAAATTGCCATTCTTATCGAGTCCGAGTGTGGCTTGAAGCATATTCGCTTGGGTAAAACAAGCAGACAGAATTTCAACCATAGTTGCATAATTATAACCTTTATGTCCTCCAAGTTCTTCGCCAATTCCACCGAGAGGTGTCAAGGCGGTCTTGAGTTTGAGCATATCTGTCACGATCTTTTTGCTATCAGTGGCGGCATTACCGTTTTCATCAATTACCCAACCTTTTACCGCGGGTTTTCCAAGACGCGCATAGGTTTCTATTTTCCCACGTTGTGTTATTGAAGTCGCGTGATCTGCGATCCAAGGAAAGTCCCAATCAGTTGGCACACCAATTGTGAAAGGATTGGTACCAATCATTGGTTCAACGCTCCAAGTCGGTGCAATTGAGGGGCGGGCATTAGTACCGCACATACCAATGCAAGCTTGCTTGGTAGCTATTAGCACATAATACCCTGCAATTCCAAAATGATTTGAGTTTTCGACAATGGTCATTCCAATCCCATTTTTTTTAGCCTTGTCGACTGCCATTTGCATTCCTTTCACGGAAGCAGGCATACCCATTCCATTATTCGCATTAAGACGTACCGTTCCAGAAGTCTCTTTGATTACTTCAATTTCAGTCACCGGAAGTTGTTGTTTTCGCTTAATTCTGACATAATACATATAAAGTCGGGCACATCCATGCGAATCAATCCCACGTTTATCTGATTCCACTAAGACATCCGCACAGATGGCAGCATCTACTTCAGGTACCCCTACCGAGAAATTATCACCTTACGGTTTATTTCTAGCAGAAAAAACATCCCAAATTATTATGGCTGAAGAAGGGGATTCAATTCAAATTTCTGTACCTAACTTTGAATATGAA
>JABXJU010000081.1 GCA_013375405.1 Candidatus Helarchaeota archaeon | reverse complement strand
AGCGACAACGGGTTTACCAACCACCAAAGTTTCAGCAAGTGACTTGCCAATATCGCCGGAATCATTAATAAGGACATGAAAATCGCACCAATTTATATATTCTACAATCATCTCTTGGGGATGAGAACCGATTAATTTAATATTATTTTGTAGTCCTAATTCATTAATTAAATCTTCATATTTTTGTCTATCGGTACCGTCGCCGATTAGAAGCAAAAGAGTATCAGGATATTTCTTTATAACAAATGCCATTGCTTTAATTAAACTTGATTGATTTTTCACACTATCTTTTAACCGCCCGATCGAAATTATTCGCTTAGAAAATTTATTAAACTCTTCTGGAATCCTATTAAAAGAACCAGGTTTGAAGAAATTTTCATCAATGCGATTGAGCAAAACAGTTACTTCTTTGTAACCATATTTTTCAATAATGATTTCTTTAAGCCATTCGACATAAGTTATAATATGGTCGTAATCTAAAATGATTGGAGGATATGATATACTATGTAAAGAAATTATTATGGGGATTTTTAGAGTATATTTGACTTCAGTAGCTATGTAATGCGTGGATAATGCTTGGAAATTCCGAAGAATAACCACCTTATACTGAATGCAGGCACGAATCGCTTGAAGTATTCCCTTCAAAGTTAAAGAAAGTGGATGAACGTGCACTTTTTCTGATATATCCCAGTCTTTATCTCCGCGGGCGAATATATGAACCTCATCGAAGTAATTTGCAGGATTATAATAAGTTTCAAGTTGTTGAAGAGAATAACCCTTATTTACATAAATGGTGATGGTTTGAATATTTATTATTCCGAGAATTTTTTTTCTTGATTTTCTTTTACGTTTTCTATAATCCAATTTAATCATATCTCAAATTTTCACTTTATATTTTAAATTTATCAACCTACTCAAAGATTAGCAATAATTGTATAAAGAAGTGCTCTAATTTGGTATTTTGTCCACTATTTTCTAGTTTTTGTTTAGATTAAAATAACCATAAGCTATTTGTGAATATCCTGAAGAATAATCAATTTCTAATGGTTCTCCATAATGTTTTTTTAAATGATTTTTAAATTGCTTTTTTGTAAACCCACGAACATGAAATTGATCTACCATCCAACCAATAGGTGTAGAAACAATAAAGATAGTTTCAGAATCGACATAGTTTCGAAGAGCATTCAACATTTTCTTTTCTTCATCGGGATAAATATGCTCAATAACTTCACATATTACTACAGTATCGAATTTTTTTATGTTTTTGAATTTAATATTTTCGAGGCGCATTTGTATTGGAATTACTTTTGGTATTTTATAACTTTTTAATACTTCAAGGGGTTCTCGGAAAGCATCTATTGCTACAACTCGTTTCACCTTCTCTGATTTACATATCCATTTAGTTAAATTACCGATTCCGCATCCAATTTCCAATACTTCTCCCTTTGCTCTCTCCACAACAAAATTTAAGCGTAGATAGTATGGATATAAATTAGATTTGGTTTCTTCCCAAGAATATGACATCATTTTATTATATGTATTTCTTCTTTTTGTAGCGATCCATTGATTTCGGTCGATTTTTTTTCGGAAAATTTTCCAAACAATGATATTCCTATGTCTATTTAAAATGAGGAGTGGAAATTTAAAAAGTTTTTTATGTTTTTTTACCAAATATTTAATTCTAGGCACTAATTCCTTCATACTTTTTCTATTTCCTATTTTATTAATAATTTTATTTTTCGCTTTACCTACTATAAGTCTGTAAGTTTTATTATGCCAATTTATTAAATTTTCAAACTTTTCATCTGAAATAATAACTGAACAAACATGACTTTGATATGTAGATGAAATTTAATAATATTAATTTTTACTCTGACATTCCTTAATGAGAGATCTTCAAATGTGATATTTTCATAATAACAATTTGCTTCAATCAATATAATTTTAATTCGTTTATGCAATTGCAAAAATTTATAATTATAACTGGTTTATTTGTTTCAAAAAACTAAACCCATAAACAATTGAACCAAAGAAGAAAAATTAAATTCATTCTTAATTTCCGTATAAAAAAAGTTATTAATCGTTGTAGTGGAATTCAAGCCATTTGACGAAATCATTTTATCAGAATTAAATGTGACAATGGAGATATCAAAGTGAGTGTAAATTTAAAAAGCAAATAAAAAATAATTTCATTTAAGGATGGTAAGGATAAGAGATAAACTTAGAAATAAAGCAATTCGTAGTACTTAGCAATAAACAATGCGAAAAATACAATTGTGGGATTGAAGCAGAACTTGAAACTAGGAAAAAGACAGATAAAAAGGACTCTTGCATTTGCAAAGAGAGAATTTAAGCTAAGGACCCGATATAAATGGAACTTTATTTCTAATGTGATAATAATGCCCCTACTACATGCGGTGCCATTAGTTATATTATATTGGGGTTTGATATTCCAGGCAGAGGCAGGAAACTTAGGGCTGTCTAAAGATGATTTTTTAACATGGGTTTTATTAGGGTCAGTAATTTATTCAACATTCGTATTAGGGTTTAGGGTTTTTCGTGCTAGATTTATTGAAGAAAAATATTGGATGACAATTTACGGGACATTAATTGCACCAGTTAGTAAATATTATCTATTATTTGGAGTAGTTATCGAATTAGCGGTAGAGGGAATCATAATGGCACTCCCATTTATGATGATATCTTATATTGTAATGCCTACTAGTTTACTATATATTTTATTTACTTACTTAATTATCATTATAACTCTAATTGCTGCTGCAGGTATAAGCTTAGTTAATGGAACATTTTATTTAGTAAATGAAAATTTAGCAATTATTTTTGATTTCTTGCTTTATTTTTTAGTGTTTTTAAGTACTTATTCAATTCCTTATAGTATATATCCAGATATTCTTCTATTAGTTGTTAATTTAAATCCGCTTTATCATTTTATAAATCTATCACGAGAAGTTTGGTTTGGAGGGTTTTATTCAATAGACCTCTTATGGTCCTTTTTATATATACTAGGATTTTGTGTTGTTTGTGTCATTGTAGGAATTTATTTCTTTACAAAAACAACGCGACGGTTTGGAGTGCGTGGTTATTAAAGGTAGCTTGGTATAAAAAATGTCAATAATAAAAGTTGAGAATTTAACTAAAGTTTTCAAAAGAAATATTCATGGCAATCTACTAAAAAGATTACTCTTCCCTAAATACGAAAGATTTAAAGCTGTTGATTCAATTTCATTTAAAATCGAAAAAGGTGAAACATTTGGGTTGCTTGGCCCAAACGGCGCAGGAAAAACAACGGCAATTCTAATGCTTTGTGGGTTAGAATATCCAACTGGAGGAGTAATATATATAGATGGTTTGAATATCCACCTTAATAATAATTATAACCGAATAAATGGAAAATTTAATGTTTTATTTTCAGATAAATTATTATACAATCGTTTGACAGCATTTGATAATTTAGTGTTCTATGCAAATCTATACGGCATTGAAGAACCAGAAAAACGAGCAGAAGAACTGCTTAATTTAGTAGATTTAAATCAATGGCAGGATCAATATGTAGAGAATTTCTCGCTAGGTATGCGAATGAAGTTAGCTCTTGCGCGTGCTCTTGTTAATGATCCTGAAATTCTATACCTTGATGAACCTACATTGGGATTAGATGTAAAAAATTCTGAATTTGTTCGAAATTTTCTTACAAAATTAGATTGTACAATTGTATTATGCACTCATTATTTAAATGAAGCAATCATGTTGTGTGATCGGATTGGAATTCTACAAAAAGGGAAATTAGTACATATAGGTACTGTGGAGGAATTAAAAAAAATTCATGCAGGTCATCGTTTTTTCACTCTTGATACTGATGATAATCAGTCTGTGAAAAAGATTCTGAAGAACAATCCACTTGTAATGAGTATTGTTGAGAAAAATTCTAAATTAGAACTAGAAATAGGATTATGTGACAATTTCTTTGAAATTTTAAATGACATTAAAGAATATAAATTATATCAATTTCAAGAGTTAAAGACAGGTTTAGAAGGACTTTTTTTCGATGTAGATGACGAACCCGAAAAAGTTAATTGATTATTTGATATTTCACGGAAAAACGCTAAAAAGATTTCAAGATATACTTCACTTTACTTAAAATATGCCGCCAATTGCGCCAATTAAGATTTCCACTAAGAATACCATAAAGTCCTTGTAAAATCATGCCTTTTCTACGGATACTTAACATAGTTTTTTCGGAAACATTTGGTAGATTGACGGTTATTTCCCAAGGACTTGTCTCTTTCAAATTTGGTTTAATAATTTTATATTTTTTTGCGATTTGGTAGAGTTTTGCGCCGGGCATTGGGGTGGCAAAACCCCATGATATATTACTAATTAATTTATGTCGAAGGAGATACCGTGCGAATGCAAAGGTGTGTTTAACTTCTTTTGGGGATTCAAATTGAAGGTTATTATTTTCTTCCCAAATATTAAACATCATAAAGAAACCAAACGTTTTAATTTTGTATTTTTTCAATTTTTGACAAGTATCTAGTATAGATTTGATGGTAATTCGTTTATTTATTCCATCCAAACAACGTTGATTTCCGCTTTCAATTCCAAGGTGGACCATCCAGAAATTAGCATCATGCATCGCTTTAGCCAATTCCTCTGGAAAATTATCAGCCCTTAGATTACATTGAAAATACATACCTTTCAAATCTAATTTTTGAATTTCCTCACAAACTTCAATACACCATTTAGGATTGATGTTGAATTCATCGGCGCGAATATAAATTTCCCTTATCCCTCTTCCATAGAGATATTGGATTTCTTCAGCGATATTTTTAGGGCTTCGGGCTCGAAGCCATGGTTTGTTTGCTTTCCAAACAGGATTAGAACAAAAAGTACAATTAAAGGGACAACCTCGACTGCTTACAATGCAAGTATCAGGACTTTTTTTCTTAAGAGTAATACCGCTGTAATTTGAGAAATTAATTATATCCCATGCAGGCATCGGTATAGTATCTAAATCTTTAATTAGGGGACGTGGTGGAGTTTTTATTATTTGATCATTATCTCTAAAAGCTATTCCAGGGATTTTATGTAAATCCGATTTATTATTCATATAAAAGTCCACTAATTCATGTGAAGTTACTTCGCCTTCGCCAATTATACAAATATCAGCGTCCGAATTATTTAATACACCTTCGGGATCTGCAGATGGACACGCCCCACCGCAAATAATCGGTATTGTAGGAAAATTTTTCCTTACATGCTTTATTGTATTATAAGCCCTATTTTGAAGTGAATTGGCAAAAGAGATACCATATAAATCGGGAGAAATTTGTTTTAATTTCTCAATATGTTGTTTTAGATTTAAATATGGTTGAATATAATATGTTTGCACTTGATTATTCATTTTTCGTAAATAAGAGATTAGATACAATATTCCGATATTAGGACTGGAAAGTGCTTGAGTAAATCGCAGATATTGCATGGGTGGGTCTCCAAATGCCACTTTCATTTTTATCTCTTCTTCACAATAATTGCAAATATACATCTTTAACTTTTTTAGCTATTTTTTTTAAATCATGATATTGAGTTACGTATTTATAACCTTCGTTCGCAAGGCGTTCTCGCGTTTTAGCTTCAGTTAATTTATGTAATCCTTCAACTATTTCATCCACAGTATAAGCTGATATATATTCAAAGTTATGATATAGTTTTGAATCAATATAGTTGAGAATTGGTCGTTTAACCGCCCAACTTTCAAGTCCAACAGTAGAAACAATCCCTGATTTAAATATACCTATAGTAACATCATGATTTCTATATGCATTGATAATTTCATTATGGGGAATTTTTGGTATAAATTTTACTTGTTTATTTAGAGTCCCTGCTTTTTTACACAATTGCATTGCAAATTTTAAATCATTTCCACTTTTTACAATATCCAGTATAACATTTTTATTGTCTTTAGCGAAAATATTAAAGGCTTTGAGAAAAGTTAAAGAACCCCGATTATTTTCTGTAATAAGATTCGGATGAAAGAATTTAAGAGTATCATTATTTAACGAAGGGGTTTCTTTCGGAAAAAAGATATCTAAATCAATTGGAATTGGGACCCAAGTTGCAGTAGGATTAAGTTCTTCTGCCCTCTCTTTATTATCTAAATTTGCATAAAAAACTTGATCTGCGTTTCTAACATTGAACTTTATTAAATTACGATATCTCCACTTCTTTAAATCAGTTCGTAAATCACTACCATGACAATTGACAATTACTGGTTTTTTACCAATGAATTTTTTAGTTAATAACGTAATGAATGTATCCTGAAGCGCAACATGTGCATGAAATAATGATCCTTTCGCCCGTAATATTTTCAAACCGATGTTAAATGTTTTATCCCAAAAACTTCGAGTGCGAGTTATATGAAAAATTGGAAATCTGTTTTTTCTTAATTCATGAGCGATATCTCTACCGTAATATGCACCGTCATGGATCATTACAACCCATTTTTTATGAACCATTGTTTTTCCTTCTAATCTTTTAAGATTCATTACATATATTCTACAATTATAAAAGGAATTTTTTAAAATTTCTGATTCTAACGTTTGACTAGCGTGGGAGTTCACAAAATTAATAAAATATTAAATTACAATATTGCTTTATCTATTTAAAATTGCAGATTTGTCTATCTTTCTTTTAAATCATTGGAAATATTAGAACTTATTTATAGAACTACTATAACAAAGATAATGAGGTAATGATATTAATAAAATTTTCAAGTAATTCTATAGGATTAGGCTTAAGATGATAGGAATTCTTGGAGCTGGATTAGCTGGTTTAAGTGCTGGATACCATTTAAAGAAAGATTATGTGATATTTGAAAAGGATTCAGAAATTGGTGGACTTTGTAGAAGTTTTACGAAAAACGGTTATACTTTCGATTTTGCGCCGCATATATTTTTCACAAAAAATGAAAATGTAAAAGTATTAATTAAAAAACTCCTTGGGGAAAATATAATAACTAAAATTAGGAAGGCGTTCATTTATATCTATGGTAGATATCTGGAATATCCATTTGAAGCTAACTTGGGGGGATTACCTAATAAAATAATTGATGAATGTATATCTACAGCAATCAAGGCGAAAGAAAATCCTACGGAATATCATAATTTTTATGAGTGGATTGAAAATGTCTTAGGAAAAGGTGTGGCCAAGCATTACATGATCCCCTATAATGAAAAAATTTGGAAATATGACCTTCGAAAGATGCATTACTCATGGATTGCGGGTCGTGTTCCTTCACCAAAAATTGAAGAAATGAAGAAAGGAGCTTCAGGAATGCAAAATGAAACCTTTGGCCCGAATGCAACTTTTTCATACCCAATTACTGGCGGTATTGGAGCGATACCAAATTCATTTCTGCCTCATATAAAAAATTTGAAGTGTAATGCTGAAGTTATTAACATCAAACCGAGAAAAGATGAAGTAGAGATTACCGTACGTGAAAATAATAAGGAGAAAACATATAATTTTGAGAAAATTTTTTCAAGTATTCCCTTACCAGAACTTTTTAAAATTCTTGAGAATGTCCCCGAAGAAATTTTAAAAATATCAACAAGGTTGGTTCATAATTCAATTTTATTTGCGGCAATAGGAGTAGATAGAGCGAATATAACTGACAAACATTGGCTTTATTTTCCTGAGAAGGATTATATTTTCCATAGGCTCAGTTTTCCCATGAATCTTTCTGAAAAAACAACTCCTCCGAAAAAAAGCAGCATCATGATTGAAGTTACATATCCAATGAATGAAACTATTGACATCAAAAAAACTAAAGACCAAATCCGTTTGGGGTTAATTAAAGCGAATCTTTTGAAGGAAAAAGATAAGTTAGAAGTATTTTATACAGAATTAATAAAATATGCGTATGTTATTTATGATTTAAACCATAAAGAAAATGTTTCTAAACTTCATGAATATTTGATTGAAAATAATATTATTCCAGTGGGCAGATTTTCACAATGGGAATATATTAACATGGATATAACCATTTTAAA
Organism: Candidatus Helarchaeota archaeon; assembly: GCA_013375405.1. The sequence goes on along the minus strand of JABXJU010000081.1, from coordinate 9,368 downwards.
TGGAAAAATCCAAGTGGAAAAATTTGGATAACGCAATGAACCATAATTATTAAATCTAATTAAAATAGATTTAATCACGTATTGAGTTTTATGAGTAGAATCTTATGCCAAAAATCTGGATTGATATAACTACTCCAAAACAAGTGATGTTTTTCAATCGTTTAATCAAAATATTTCGCAAGAGAAATTATAAGGTTTTAGTAACCTCCCGTAACTATTTTGAACTAAATAGGATGCTTGATGCCTATAAAATTAAGGCGAGAATTGTGGGGAAACATGGTGGAAAATCATTAAAGGGAAAATTACAAGCATCTTTAAATAGGGCAATGCAATTATTGGAAATAATTTCTGAAGAAAAACCAGACTTGCTTGTTTCTTTAACCTCAGACGTTGCTGCACGGATTGCATTTGGTTTACAAATTCCACATATATCAACAAGTGACTCGCCATTTGCAATGGCTGTCAATAAACTCAGCATCCCATTTGTAACTAAGCTCCTTGTTCCAAAAGCTATTAACTTGGAAGAATGGCTTCGCTTTGGAATTTCAGTTGATGATATTATCAGTTACGATGCTGTAGATGCCGTTGCTTGGATCAAATATTTACAACCTAACACTAATGTTTTAAAAGAACTTAATCTTAATAAGGAGGATCTAATTATTCTTTTACGCCCAGAGGAAGCGTATGCGGCGTATGTTTTGGATTGGGAGATAGAGGAGCCAGTAATTTACCCTACTATTCGGAAGATATTAGAAAACTTCCCAAATGCAAAATTAATCATATTACCTCGATATGAAGAACAGTTAAAACTGTTTAAACAAGATTTTCCTGATGAAATAATTATTCCTGAAAAAGTTATCGATGTTCCTAGTCTTTTAACATATACAAGCCTAATGATGGGATTTGCTGGAACTATTAACCAAGAGGCGGCTATTTTAGGAGTACCAACGGTTTCATTTAGGCCTGTTCCGTTATGGTGCGATTACTACTTGGAAAAAAGAGGTTTGCTTTATATAGCAAAATCGCCAGATGATGCCGCAGATATTTCTGTTAAAATACTAAAAGATCGAGAATCATCTTTAATACGACATAAGGAATTAGCTCGAAAGGCATTGCAAGAAATGGATGATCCTATAGAAATATTGGCGGATATGGTATTTAATTACTTAAAACAAGTTGAAAAGTAATCGAAAGGTAAAATTTACATTTGAAGTTATCTAAGTTTTCGAGTTTCAATATTATAGAGGTTTATCAGGCGGGATAGTCTTCCAGATTTTAAATAAACACTTACAATATTTACTTCATCATTTATTTCTTCAAGAATTTGAAATGATGGAATTCCTGTTGAAGGGCCTCCACCCCAACTTCCAGTTGCACTCCCAGGGTTTAACAATAAGATTTCATTATACTGTCTTACAGACTGTGCATGAGTATGGCCAGAAATGAGAATCTCTACCTGCATCTCGTTGGCAATTTTAGACAGTTGCTCAGGATTACCACGAGGATGAATTCCAGATCCATGAATTAATCCAACTTTACATTTCTTGAGATTAATTACCAGAGAACGAGGAAATTTTCGAAGTCCATGGTAATAATCCATATTACCCATTACAATTTTAACTGGGGCTAAAAATTGTAATTTGCTAAGGAGTTCTGGATCTGTTAAATCACCAGTGCATACAATTAAATCAAATTTAGAATTTTGAGTTTCTTGCCAAATCTCGAATGGGATTTTCTTTTCTCTGGTGGGAATGTGAAAATCGCCTATTAGTAGCAGAATCATGAGAATTCCCGAGAATTACATAAAATTATGAAGTTTGGGAAAAATTTTCTTCAACTGCAGCGATTCCTGATCCAAGCTGAAAGGAGAACCCAAGTTTTTTAAGGGCTATTTCAAGGGCACTGAAGGTTGTAAGGATATCTTTTTCTTGAACAATATTCATATGAGCAATACGAATGATTTTACCTTTAATTTTTCCCTGACCTCCAGCTATTAAGATCCCAAGTTGTTTAACTAAATTAAGAAGTTCTTTTGTATTTAATTTTGGAGGAGCTTTGATTGCTGATACTGTATTAGAAGCAAACTTTTCTTCAGCAAATAATTCTAATCCTAATGCTTTTGCACCAATTCGAGTGGCTTTTGCTATTCGGCGATGCCGTTTTACTCGATTATCGAACCCTTCTTCAAACATCATTTTTAACGAGACATTTTGCGCACGTATCAATGGCACAGAAGGTGTAAATGGAGTATCACCTTTTTCCTCAAACCATTGCTTATAAATAGGTAAATTGACGTAGTAGGAATGAATATTTGTCCGTTTGTTAATTATATCCCAAGCGCGCGGTCCAACCACAATAAAACCTAGACCAGGGGGAATTCCTAAGCATTTCTGACTCCCTGTTACTAAAATATCAAAATTCCATTTGTCAGGATAGACATAATCCCCGCCTACAGAAGTAACTCCATCAACAATTAAAATTTTCTCATATTCATGAACAATTTTTCCAATTTTTTCGGCAGGGTTAATTATTCCAGTTGAAGTTTCATTATGACAAATAGTTACAAACTTTATATCCTTATTCTTATCGAAAATTTCAATAAGGGGCTCTTCTTTAAGGGCTTTACTCCATTCTATATCCAAAACAATAGAGTTGCCTCCGTACGCATTTGTAATTTCTTGCCAACGTTCGGAGAACTTACCCTGGATGACATTGAGCACCTTATCCCCGGGTTGAACAAGATTTGCAATCGCAGAATCCATCGCAGATGTACTAGATCCCGTAAAAATAAATGCGTCATTTTTCGTATCAAGTATTTTTTTAAAGAGTTCTAGTGTTTCATTGTATATTTTTTTAAATTCTGGAGTACGATGCCCAATTAATGGGCGCGCCATGGCTTCATATACTCTAGGATGCGTTTGCACTGGTCCTGGAATCATGAGCAACATCGTATCATTATCAACCATTGAAAAAACCTTCTGCATTTAACAAAAAGGTTATAAATATATGTTAAAAATATTTCTAAATATCTTTAACTTCAAAAGTGAAGATTATGCAGGAGCCAATTATCACCCTTCTTACGGATTTTGGTGAGAGGGATCCTTATGTAGGAGCAATGAAAGGTGTAATTCTATCTATTTGTCCAAATATCAGAATAGTAGATTTATCACATAATATTCAAAAGCATAATATTCGTGAGGGAGCCTTTTATTTATTTTCAAGTGTAAAATATTACCCTAAAAATACAATTCATCTGGTTGTCATTGATCCAGGCGTTGGATCTGAGAGAAAATCTTTAATCATCCAATCTGATAATTATTTTTTCGTTGGACCAGACAATGGCGTACTCTCCTTAGCTGCCTTAGAAGATAAAGTTCAAAAGGTCATAGAAATCAACAATACTGCTTATTTTCTTAAGCCAGTTTCAAATACATTCCACGGGCGAGATATTTTTGCCCCAATAGCTGCTCATCTCGCGATTAACCAAACACCTACGCATTTCGGGTCTTTATCTCAAAATTGGATTCAAATTAAAATACCTCAAGTCAGCGTTAATAACGATGAAATAGTCGGTGAAATTATCCATATTGATAGATTTGGAAATATTATAACAAACATTTCACGAAATTTCTTTAAAAAATTGGACGCTTCCCGAAACTATATTATAGAAATCAACATTAATAATCAAAATTTAAAGATCCCCTTATGTACTTCTTATGATCAAGTAAAAATTGGTGATTTTTTAGGAATTTTTGGGAGTACAGAATTCCTAGAAATTTCCAAAAATCAAAAGAGTGCAGCAGATACTTTAGATGCACAAATTGAAGAGAAAATTTCTGTGAAATTACTTTCTAGTTAATGTTTCAGGGTTGTATCGTTAATTTGCTGAATTCGATCGACCCCTGAAATCTCTTTAATTATTTTTGCCACACTTTTCGGGACTAATTCTTCCCAAGTTCCCGTATTTAAAATCCTCTTCCGGACCTCAGTTGCTGCGTAAGTTTCTCGATTAAAAAGTTTAGTAGATTTGACGTTAATTTTACTTTCAACAAGTAATCGTTTTACAAGAGGATTATGAGTATATGCAACATCAAAAGTAGGAATAGTAGTAATCAAATGGGCTACCCAAATTCGATTGTCATTGGTATCCATGATGGGAATAATATAACAGCGAGTTAAATCAAATCCATTTTCAGTCAGAGCTGCATGCACCATCATTATTCTCTCCCCTGCTGTAAAAGGATTTTTGAGGGAATGACTATATTGAGCGCTTCCAATTAAAATGATTAATTCATCAACTTCCTTAAAAATTTGTTCAATACTGTTTAAATGCCCTAAATGAAATGGTTGAAAACGCCCTATCATAAGGCCCCTCTTAACCATCGGTTCTCACTTCTTTATTTTCTAAGTAATTCTTCACTAACCAAATATTGTTTGAGATTAATTTTATATTTACTATTAATAAGGATGTTTTCCTCTTTAAGCAATTTCACTTTTTTTTCCGTTCCTTTAGCGAACCCGCCAATAAAGCCATTACTTCTAACGACTCGGTGACAAGGAACAACAATAGGGAATGGATTTTTATTTAATGCATTGCCAACTGCACGCGATAAATTAATAGTCCCCAGTATTTTAGCCAACAGTCCGTAAGTTGCCACTTTTCCGACTGGGATCTTTTTTGTAAGTTCAAAAACGCGTCTTTGAAACTGAGTTAAATTGATATCTTTCAAAGTCAAAGTCTAAAACCGAATTCAATTAATGATTATTTATTTTTATATTTGATCATGTTTTGATCTCATTATTTGAGGATTTTAAAGATGACTAATACACTGCTTGAAATTGATGGTTCATTCGGTGAGGGAGGCGGATCTATCTTACGACTTGCATGTGCATTATCTGTATTGACAAAAAAACCAGTAAAAATTTTTAATATTCGGAAAAACAGACCTAAACCAGGATTAAAACCACAACATTTAGTTGGATTGCAAGCGCTTACAGAGATTTCAAATGGAATTTTAGAAAACGGAAAGATTGGTGCAATCGAAATAACTTTTACACCTAACGAAATTACTCAAGGTACTTATACCATTAGAATTGGCACGGCAGGTAGCGTAGGATTGATTTTGCAGATTTTGCAACTTGCGTGCATTCACGCCTCAGGAAATATTGGTCTTAGAATCGAGGGAGGAGCAACTTTCGGCTTATGGGCTCCAACATTACCATATCTAGAACATGTTACGATTCCACGATTGGCCATGATGGGATATAATATTAAAGTTAATTTAAAACGACATGGTTTTTATCCAAAAGGAGGCGCAAGAGTTGATTTTGAAATAAGTCCTGTTTCAAAATTGAAACCAATAGCCTTGACAGAGTTTGGGAAAGTCACTGAAATTGGAGGAGTTTCAATTGCGACTTTTCATTTAAAGAATAGAAAGGTAGCAGAAAGGCAAGCGGAAGCAGCGCAGCGAGTAATTTCTAGAAGTTTAGGAATAAAACCTGTTATACATAAAAATTATGTTGATGCATTGAATCCAGGAAGTGGAATTTGCCTCTGGTTAAAAACTGACTCTGGTATTATTTTAGGATCTGATATAATTGGAGAAAAGAGAAAGCCTTCGGAAAAAATTGGTACAGAATGTGCACGATATCTTTGTGAAATTACACGAGTTAAAGCTACAGTTGATAAATTTCTGTCTGACCAAATAATTCCATTTATGGCATTAGCCCAAGGAACCTCCATTATTAAGCCCCATGAATTAACCAATCACACAAAAACCAATATCTGGTTAATAGAGAAATTTTTAGAAAAGAAGTTTTTGATAAACCAAATAAACTTACGACATGAAATTAAGATTGAAACCCTTTAATTTAGCAGAATAAAGAAAAAAAACTATGCGCCTTCAATTAATTCGATAATAAAAGTTTTTAACATTTCGTAATTTGCTGAATCGACTCCGATCATTGGAATTATCGGTAATTCATATACTTTACTGATTGCATCAGGTTCGACAACACCAGTCATATCTTGTTTATTTGCAATAACACCATAACGAGCATTTGAGAGAGTTGGTTTGATAGTGTCATATATTTTTCGGGTCGCCATTATATCTTTAAAAACAGAATTAGTCACGAAAATAACAACATCTGTATTACTCAAAAATTGAGTTTTACCAGATTCAATCATATCGTTTGGTATCGTAATCAAGAGGGCATTATAGTTATCAGAGATAGGGCCTTTTTTCATCATCATATCGGATTCTTCTACTAGTGAACCGGAGTCAGCTGATCCTGTAAATAATAAATTAAGAATGGTTCGTTTGCCTGTGTTTTTAGATCCAACAAATGCAATTTTAATTAGATCTCTTTTAGTTGCCTCGGCAGTGGGAACTTTTTCCAATGGAGTGATTACAGTAGCAGGTCCTGGGTGAGTAGTGATTTCACCTCCAGGTGGACTTAAAGCTGCTATAGCTTTATCTACATCCTCTTTAAAAGGTGTAAATAGGGAGGGGGCGTCTTTACCTTCTTTGATCAAGTTAAAAAATTTTTGGGCAAATGCTATTTTCATATTTTCGATTGCTTGAGCAAGAGAAACGGCATTATCTGTTTTATCTGCACATGCAACAAATAGGAGATCATTATAACCACTATAGATAAACTGAATTTTTCCTACCAATTGATTTCCTGAATCATAATCTTCTAATGAAGGAATGGTACCTATAAATTTAGTAATTAAAGGAGAGTCATCATCTAATTGTCCAAATTTTTGACTGTAAATACACTTTCCCGTCGGTTGAAAATTAACTAATTCAGTTAATATTAAAAAGAAACTCCAAATCAAGAGGCCGACCACACTAGAATTTTCATTTATCTCTCCATTGATAATTTTTAGAAACTTCTTTTAAAAATTTTAGGTAGAGGAAATTGATTCCTCATTTGGACAGGATGAAGCATATGGAAATAACTTCCAAAAAATGGAAAATAAAATGGAAACGGAAGAGAATAGGAGATTTCAATGTAAATCAAGGATAAGAGAAAAAAAATAGATTATAACAGTTCAGTTTTTCTTTGTTCATATTCTGTGAAAATGTTTTTAAGGTGGGGAAAGAGAGGCTGAAGATCTTCATATAAAAGTAGGGCATCCCCTTTTATATCGATAGAGAAGATCATGAAAAGTTTCTCATCCAGAGGAGTACAAAGTAAATGTCCCTTTCCTTGTACATTAGTTGCAACTAATATTTCATCAGTCACTTTAATGGTAGCATATTTTAATTTATTAATCCATACTGCAGGGGCTTCAGCTTTCCAATCTTGGATTAATTTAAAGATATCTGATGTCATATCCCACGTTGAAGTTTGAAAATAAACTTCTCCATTGTAGCCTAAAAAGGCTAGATCGGTAATTTCATCAAACCTACTTTTGAGTTCAGAATAAAATTCCATCAATTGATCATTTCGTTCTTTATCTAGTATTTCTCCAGGAGAAAGAGGGCGATTACCCAGCAGCCCCTGCTCATCAACAGATTTTTTTGTTGGAATTTCTACTTCTTGCCCTAAAAGTGGTTCTTCATGCATATGTTTAACAGAGTCTAATAATGCTTCTCTATCTGGCATTGCTTCTTGTTGATCTATCTGAACTGAAACTTGAGCAATTAATGCTTCGAGGCGATCAATGTGTATTTGTTGTTCAGCTCGGAGAGCTTCTGATTCTTCTAATGTATGTTTTACATCATACAATTCTGTTTGGAGGGTGAGAATATATGATTCATATGTCTTTTTTTGTTGTATCGCTTTTTGGGAGTCAGAAGATGATTCTAATTCAGCATATTTGTTTTGTAATTCAGCATGTTGTTGCTTTTCCAATTCAAAACTTTCTTCAAGACTGTCAATTCGTTCTCTTAATTTACTCATTTCATCAATTCGGGCAACTATTCTTCCCTTCTTATCGACCTGGGAAATCGCGCTTTCAAGATCGACTTCTGATTGAAGATCTCGTATAGTTTTACTTGATCGATCCAATTCTTTTTCCATTTTTTTAAGATTTTTTTCCTTATTTTTCACTTCGGTTTTTAATTTATTTATTTCCATTTTTTGTTTATTTATCTCTGCTTTATTCTTATCATTCTCACTCTTACTTCTTTCAAGCTCGTCTTTTTGTGTTTTAATTAAATTTCGTAAATTTTTTATTTTTTCATCATTTTCCTTGAAAAACAAAATTAGTTTATCTTTTTCATCTCGAAATAATTTTTCTTCCAACATTCCAAGAATATTTTTACTATCTAGTCCAGTAACTTCTCCAGCTGAAATTTCTTTTCCTTCTTTCGAGGATTTAAGCGTTTCCATTGTTACATTTAAATCTGAAATTTCTTTTTTCAGAATATTAATGGTCTTATCCTTATTTTCAAGCAGTTTTTCATATTTTGCTGCTTCGCTACTAGCTTCTCTTTTAGCTTCCAGATCTTTAATTTTGTTGTTTAACTCTTGTATGGTATTTTGATATAAATTAACACCCACTTCCATTTGCTCAGCTTGTGCAGCTAATTCCTCTATTTTTTCAGCTTTTGTTTTGATTTCTTCATCCTTGGTTCCAATAGAATTCTCTAATTCAGTTATTTTGGTTACCCACTCTTGTTTTTCTACCTCGATTTTGTCTAGGGATATCTGAATTTCCTCAATTTTGCTTTTCTGCTCTTTAATTGTAGTATTTAAGTCTGTAGTTATTTCTTCTTTGGAGAGAATCTCAGATTGGGCAGTTTTTATACTCTTCATTACCTCATCTATTTGGGATTGGTGGCCTTCAAGCTGGGAAGCTTGCTCAGTAGTTAAAGTTTTTGAATTATTAAGTTCATTTTTCATACTTTCAATAGTAGAATTTAATGAACTAATTGTTTCTTCTTTAGTATGAACCAGCTTTTCTGATTCTTTCAATTTTTCAGTGAGAGAATTAATCTCAGCTTGGTTGTTTTCTAGTTGTGATTTTTGATCTCCGATTTTTGATTGGTTATCAGTTTTTTCATTCGTTAATTGTGTTATTTTTCTATTTAATTCATCGATTTTTTGATTTTGATTGGCTATAAGTGCTTTACTATCGTTTAATTCCTTTTCGAGAGCTTCCGTAGCTAAGCTCTTTATTCTTTCTTCTAATTCGGTTATTTGATTTTTTAATTCTGTATTTTCGGTCGTTAGTTCATTACTTTTTTTATTTGATAGCTCGGTTTCACGTTCAAATTTCATAGTTGCACTTTTAGTTGAAGCTAAGTCCTTTTCTAACTTTGATATACGGTCTTTTCCAAATTGTAATTCTGTTTGCTGCTTTTTTATTTGAATTTTAAGAGATTCAATGCGCTCCTCATCTGACATACATTAAC
>JABXJU010000080.1 GCA_013375405.1 Candidatus Helarchaeota archaeon | reverse complement strand
TGCCAAATTCTGAAGTGCTATTATAGATCCAATATCCGGCTACATCCGAAGATGTATTCGCAGTCCAGGAAATATTCAATGCCTTCCCCGCAGGGATTGCCGCCACGGGATCTGGAGTAATGGTAACGGGATCCGGTGGGACGGAATCCCAAGGTGTTCCATTTACTGCAGTAGAGTTTAACCCTTCATTGGGCACCTCATCGATCGCCGCCACCTTGTACACGTAGGTCTTCCCATTGTCCACCGCCGTGTCGTTATACCAGGTATCGGATATTGTGGTGATCAGTTGAAAAGTCGATTCAGTGATGTTTCGATAGATCCGATATCCATCAACATCTCCTGTGAAATTGACATCATCCCACTGGAGATCTAGTTGATCCCCCTCAGGGACCACGAACACTTGCAAGCTCGTTACTGGGGCGGGTTCAGTGGTGTCATTGGGGGTCCCATCTACTGCAGCTGAGGGCACCCCTTCATTTTTAAATGGAGGGGCGATGTCTGGATTGATTCCATCATCCACTGCGGTAATTCTATACCAATAGATTTGTAGGTCGGTTAATCCACTATCAAAATAAAAGGTGTCGTTCGTATCAGCTATCCACACCGTGGTATCCGGGGAATTACCCCGATATACTTTATAATAATCAAAATCCGGTTCGGTATTTGCATTCCACGTAATATTTAACTCATTTCCTGTGGGAATCACATCGATTAAAACTCCCGTCACCTGCGCCGGTGGTGTGACATCCGTCGGAATTCCCGCTTTCTTCGTTGAATTTTCACCGAACTGTCCTGGGACGCCATCAAATGCTTGAACCATAAACCAATACGTTTGCCCATCAGTCAAGGATGAAACAATCGTGGATGTGTTGAACCGCCCCATCATAACATCATGAAGGGTATAAGGTCCATTCTCTTGGGTACTCGTCCAAAGCCGGTAACCCTCAACATCCTCCGCAGGGCTCACCGTCCAAGACACATTTAAGGTATTTCCTATCCCGAGATTCGTAGGAGTGACCCCTCTCACCTTGGGCGGTGGATACGGATCGGTCACTGTGAAATTAAATCCAATATAGAGTCTTCCATGGATATAAGAACCATAATTGCGGTTGAGATAGTAACCGTCCGCCCAGGAATAATCGACGGCATCGATATACGCGCTGAATAAATTACCACCACTACCTGCAATTGGACCAGTACCAAATTGGATCTGACTAATATCAATAACTGGCTGTAGGAAGTTAAAACTCCCATAGGCCATCCCATCAACAAAAATTTGATATGTACCTAAGACATCAAAATCAACTCGAATATGGTACCAGGTATTTTTTTGAAACATACCTGGGGGGACAATATCCACCATACCCAGACCATGTGAGCCTTGGAGCCGATCTCCTCCAGCAACAGTGCTCCAATCCGCGCGCAATACAATTGCATCTATCCCGGAACGATCTTGAAACCTCACAAAAAACTCACCAGCTGGATCCACTGGTTGAAAGTCGTTGCCATTCATCCACCATTCAATCGTGCCGTTTGTTTGGGCGGTGAAGTTCTGGGTTATGCTACAAGTTTCAGGGTTACTTTGATCCCAAAACTCGACTACATTTCTGTGCTGAGACTTCTCTTCCGTCACATCAACAAATGTCATTGGATCTTCCCAAATAATCCAATCGGCCAAACGCCCTTCCGGACCTTCTGGCTCAAAACTATACTCGGCTTTATAATCGGGCAGCTCTTGGTAAGTGTCCATGTTTCGATTCGGGTAGTACTTCCAGTCGAATGAAGCATCGAGCGCATCAACAAAGACGGTGGCCCCTTGATCTGAATCTCCAGCCATATATCCAGTAGTGGATAAGATGATGCTGTCTATTATAAAAGCTGGAACCGCGAAGTTTTGCACTCCATAAAACGCCCCATCGACCCAAATATTATATGTATTGAGGGTACAATCGTAGGCCAGGCGGAGGTGGTGCCACGTGCCACTAGTAAAGTTTGGTGATGCAACAATAGGAGACCAGCCTAGCCCCGCATTATTACTCAGCTGTTTTACCCCAATACTCCAGTCCGCTACAATTTGGATCGCGGGGGCGCCTCCTCCTGCACTATCATATAACTCAATGAAAAATTGGTTATTCGGTCCATCCATTCCATAGACCCACATTTCCAAAGTACCGGTTTGGTTCGGCATGATAGCAGTTTCCATCTGGGCACCCATGCCCAAAAGACTATTATTATCCCACAACACGACTACCTTCCGGTGATAATCTAGTTCGGACATTACATCCACTGCAGTATTTGGTGGTTCGGTGACAAACCAAGGAAATATCGGATCGGCCCCCACCGGGTCATACGTGAAACTATAAGTTCCTAGGAAATCAAAGGCGGTGGTGGCTCTATTCCCGTACGTATCATTAGCCTCGATCCAATAAATGATATCCGTTAAATAGGGATGAACCGGAATGAGTCCGATATACACGCCATATTCACTATAATAGTCCATGGGCGTGATGTAAACCCCCGACCCATTATCATAAAAGAGCTGCACTTTATGGACACCAACATCAGTGTCATTAACTATGGCGACAATTACCGTGCTCTCATTGTTTACGGCGGGAAAGGGTAATTGAATGGTTTCCATGATCTCAGGGGCATAGTTATCCTGTGGCGCAAATTGGTCGAAAGTACTCCATTGTAGCGTATTGTTAAATTCTAAGTATGTGTTTATTCCCTCGTCACGAGCTTGCTGTTGTGTGGTGATCGGTCCTAGATATTTCCATTTCTGTACATATTCCAAACTTCCCCCTGAAGATACAACGTCGGCGAGAACATATCCGATTTCGGAGGTCACATCATCATCCCGCCAATATACCCCTCGAGGTACATTCCCTATTTCCTGTCGTGGGGAATACATCCACATTGAGCCTTGGGTAGTTGAAGTAAATAGGAAAAAGTCAGGAATATCCGGGGCTCCCACTAATAATGGGTGCCCATTTAACCCTACAGGTTGCTTGGGATTTGAAGAGGTCGGTCCATTTGTCGCCCTCAATTCCCCATTTGTTTCATTAGGTAATCCGTTTGGTATACTCCTTCTGACCAGCCCTTCTTGAACCCAGCCATCATAGACAAGGTAATTAGAGCGGACCGAGGTATCAAGCGACGTTACAAGATCATAATTGAAGTCAACCGTGATATTCCAGGTCGGTCCCAAGTTCGGGACTTGTTTCGTATAATTCGTGACTTTACTATCCATGTAATAAATGTCCGCTTGGTGATCCAGGATAGAAACGGTGTGAGTAGCATTTATTTGAAAGTCAGTCCACATTCTTCTATTGACAATGGTCCGGATTGGTCCTGATACAGGTACTGTACCTGTTCCGCCTTCCGTGTTATAAAATCCAGAATCTGTAGATTGAATTTCTGTCTTAGTACCAGAATACATAGAACTGTTCCATGTCCCCTCGGCGCCTGTCATAGTAAATTTATTTAACCCTATAAGATCCGTGAAAGTAATATTGCTATAGACTTTTGGCGTTTCATTAATGAAATTTACTCCCCCATCCCGTTTCCGAATATCAATCTCGAGATCCGGATTGCTCTTGCTCTTCGACACGTTATAATTCTCTCCATATGCTAGGAAGACGCTATCATTCCAACCGATTTCTGGATAATCAATCCATTTCGCTACAGCGGGTCCCATCACCATCGGATCTCCATGATCCAAGAAATCATAATAGATATAAACCCAGGCTCTCCCCCCATCTACCGGATCAATGATCGACAGCTCAATTCGATTGGGATACACTCCCGCAGCATCCCCCTCCCACCACATCGATGAGGCCACACGCGCGCCAGGATGTGCATAGAAAACCAGTTCATCAAAACCCCCGAATGCATTGTCCATCCCATCTATATCCAACCACCGAACACTCGGTATTTGGGCGCTGCCAGGTACTAGTCCCCCTGTGATAAACTGCCCCTCTTCCCATCCAGTGTAAAAGTCCACTTCATCAATTTGGAATGGGACTGAGATCCAAGAGGCATTATCCGTATCGTAATAAACAACTCGAATGTTCTCCCACCTTAAATTTGTTAATTGGGGAACATCGGCAATAGTGAGAACTATAGGCTCCCATTCACGCGTCAAATTCCCCTCCCATTGTAAACAAGCGAGCGGTACAGCATCTTCTTCAACCAAGGTGGAAGATAGTGCTGGCGCTGGATTTACAGCATTAATTCCTATAAAACAGCCAAATATCAAACTAATTCCAAGAAACAAGCTAAATAAAACGAGCTTTCTTCGATTTCGAGAATGAGAACGTTTAATATGCATCATTTATCACCTATTATTCACATAGATCAAAAATTTTATCAAAATACTTGAGTATATAGTTCTATCTCGCTTAAAACATATGAATTGTGTGGATAAATTTAAGAATTTTTATAAATTAGGAGTCCGTTATTTACAATAATCGGATCTAAGCTCCTAAGGTTAAAATTTGGATCATTGAAGAGTATATATTTACTTTGTCATGATTCTCCTTTAAATAGTAGAAAGAAGTTGAAATGCCACTTCGATTCCTCAACGTGATAGACTTTATAGAAAAAGAAGCTATTGGAAAACCAGAAGAATATAGAGAATATTTATTTAAATCAAAAGAGAAAACGGCGTATAAGATTTGAATAAAAAGCTTTGGAATGTGTATAGAAAGAATTCGCGAATAATTGCATTTATTTTGCTATTTATTCTATTGATTTATATTTTTATAAATTTAAATAATGGTTCAAACGTTAAAAGCAGTTCATTGTTGGAAAATGAGGCTCTTAATCCATTAAATGGTGAGCCCATAATCAATAATGTGACAGCGAACGCTCAATATTTTAAGAATGGCGATCTTATACAATTATTTGTAAACTGTGATCAGGCCAATTACAGTCTTTTCGCAAATTTTTCCAAAATAGATAGTAATTTTTCCCTATCCGAAGAAAAAGTCCTGGATTACAATAATAGGACGTATAGAATTAATTATACGCTATATTTCTTGAATTTAAGACCCGATGGAACATATCAAGTAATAATTAATGCTACAAATACTACGTCAAGTCAATTTACGCTTTACAATGATTTAAATCTTACTTTAGATAATACTCCTCCAATTACTGCCACCATTATCTCGCCCTCAACGGGCGATAACGTGAGCGGGATCATTACCATAATTGCAAATGCCACGGATAATGTGGGTGGTAGTGGTGTGAAAAACGTGACCTTCTGGGATGGCTTGCCAGGTTTCGGCACCTTAATTGGCACTGACACTGTATCTCCATATTCTCGGAGTTGGGATACGACCAGTGCTGGAGATGGATTACATAATTTGTGTATACGCGTGCTTGATTTTGCTGGTAATTATTTGGATAGTGCTGTTGTTAATGTCACGGTGGATAATACTGCTCCAATCACCCCGACCATCGATGATCCGAGTACAGGTGCCTACTTAAGAGGCATTGTTATTATCAACGCAACTGCCACCGATAATGTGGGTGGCTCAGGTGTGAAAAATGTCACGTTCTATGATGGACTCCCTGGAATTGGCACCATCATAGGTACGGATAATTCCTCCCCATACTCTCAAAGCTGGGATACCACCACGGCGGGCGACGGCTCCCATGCCCTCTACGTCCGTGTCTATGATCGGGCGGGGAATGCTAATACGAGTCAAGCAGTAGACATCACTCTTGATAATACAATTCCAAACCTAATGGATATCTCAGTTCTCCAGAACGGAGGATATTTTTTAATATTTGGAAATGCGAATGGTACGTTTTCTCCTATTTCAAACCTTACATATAATATATCTGAATTTATTATGACTACAGATCCAACTGGGGAATTATCCGGGCTTTTTGTTCTTGATAATTCCGCTCAGTCTCTGGGCGACGATAACTATATATTAACTTTAACAATAAAAGACAGCGTCAATCTAACAAACAGTTTGGATATACCCTTGACGGTAGATGAAACTCCTCCTACATTTGATGAAATAAACCACACACCCGCAAAACCGGAATATGACGAAGATGTACAGGTCACAATTTATAATGCCAGTGATGCAATTACAGGTATCAAAAATATAACATTATATTATTCAGTAGATGGTGGAATGAATTGGACTTCAATTAGTATCACTGCGAATCGTTCTGGAATAATTCCCAAGTTTAATTATCAGACGGAAGTACTTTATTACATTGAACTATTCGATAGAGGGACTAACTCTACTCCCTCTAATAAAAGAACCTCTGAAAATTTCAATTATATAGTCAATGATACGAGACTACCTGTTTTAGGGCCGATTCAAAGATACCCGCTATATCCAACCCAACATATGACAGTAAATATTAGTATTGCCTATGCAAATGATACCGGCACAGGAATTGCAACTATTTTTTTAAATTATTCAGTGGATGGTGGAAAAGATTGGCATTTGAAGAATATAACAGAAAATAAGTGGGGGATCATTGAATCTCAACCTCCCTATTCAACAGTTCTCTATCAAATCATAGTGATTGATAAGGCAGGAAATAAAAACGCATCAGAAATTATGGATTATTCAGTCCAATTTGATAGCTCTAGATTGCTCATTTTCCTTATAGTTATTGGGGCTGTGATCGGAATTACAACCTTTTCAGGAAGGAAAATATACACAAAAAGAAAACTTAAGAATCTGCAGATGAAATTTTTGGAAGAGAAAGAAAAATTAAAAACATATATTGATTTCCGAATGAGGGAAATCGATATTATTTTAAATGATATATCAACAATTGAGTTGCAATTGGATACATTATTGAAACTTCAATGGATTTCCCAAGAGATTGATTTAAAACATGATAATATCAAAAGATATCAATTGGTTAAGGGATTTCTTGGAGTTACTCAATTATCCACTGAAATTCAAGAATTGAAAATCCTTTTTGATAATAAAATAAGGGATTTTAATAAGATATTTCACCCATTAAAATCTACAATCCAATTATCTCCCGAAATAACAAGATTTCATAAGAAACTCGATACTGCAATTATTGCCCTTGGTTCCTTAAAGGACACATTACGAGAAAAATATTCATATCATATAGATAAAAGAAAAGCTCTTCAGAAAATTAAATATCCGATAGACAAGTTTGATCAACTATTTGCGAAATGTATCAATACTTTTCAGGTTAAGTATGGAGAATTTGCCCAAAAGATCGACCAATTACTTGTCTCAAGGCAAATTAAGGGGATAGAGACGCGGATAAACGATCTAGAATTGCTTTTTAAAGAAACTGATGAATGGCTTAAAAATGCAGAGAATTGGAGTAGAAGCTTACCCTTACCAAAAGATAGAGGATATAAATATTTATTAAAATTGAAACAGGAACAATATTCATCTCTTAAAAATGATTTTGAACTAAAAATCGAAAGATTCAGAGCAGAACTTGCCAGTTCAATTGCTTTTGCCCAGAATTTCTTTAAATGGAATTATGAAAATCTTAAAAAACGCTTAATAAAGTTAGAAACAATGATTTACGAGGAAGCACTTCGTTATATCAGTTCTGAAGATACAGACATTGCAAAAATCGATTCTTTTCTAGAAGAAAAATTCACCTATTTTAACTCACGACTGAAGGATGACAAAGTCAAAATTGAGGAATTTTATGAATCTCACAGAGAATTTTCTATTCAGAAATTGTATAAAGAATGGACAGCGTTCACAGAAGAACTTCCCTCAAAATTAAATAAAATTCGGCAAGATTTAGGAGACTTTATTCAACCTCTCTATAAATTATTTAGGATAATAAAAGGAACAACCATCAATTTTTATAAAGATTCGTTAACTGAAATTGAAAAACATGCAAAATTAGAAACTAGGTCGGTACCAGAAAGTACAACAGCCGAACCTTTGAATATTTTGTTTTCTAGAATTGTATGGAAAATTAAACGTATTGATAATGAGATTACTGATTGGATCAATCTTTTACCTTTCGATTTAGAAACTCCGCAGCTTGTTATCCTATTAAGTGAATGGAATGAAATAAAAAAAGACGTGTTAGAACGATTAAATACCTTAAGCAAAGAGCAAAAAATATATAAATGTGAAATTATGCATGAAATTCTTGATCCCCTTAATGATGAAATTTGGGTATGCTCAAATTGTGGTGCTGTTGCATGTACAGAACATTTAGAAAGATGGTATCATCGAAAAAAAGCCCCTGAATGCTTTAAATGTGGGAAAACTAATACCTTCAAATTAAAGATATTGACTGCATAATATCCCTTTAAATTCAGTCGCTACGGTCCTTTAAAAGGATAATAGGGTATATATATTCCTCAATCGATATATATTATAACAATTGAATGCATTAGATAAAAAGTGATTAATTTTGCCTTCCCCAAAAGATGATACTCAAATCCAAAAAATTGAGGCTTTAATGAAGGATCATGTCTCAGATACTAATTTTAAGTGGAATAGCAATGTCTTTACTTCTTCAAGTATCGCTAAAATAATCTTAAAAGCGTTCAGGGCGCCAAAAACACAATTTCGGATATTTCACAAAACAGTACGTGATATTTTAAAGAAATGGGAAAAGCTTTCTTACTGCGAACATATAGAAACTACACATTATGCTCATTGTAAAAAAACAAAAATGATAATTCAATTTAATAATTATGGATTCAGTAATCTTGTTCCAGAAGTTTTTCCACTTCCTATCTAATCATGAATTTTAATTGGGATATCAATTTCTTGAAATGAATCCTCTTCTTTTTTTATTCTAAACGCTTTAAATTCTACATGAACAGGATCATATACTAATGCAATATTCCGAGGATTCACTCTCTGCCAGTACATTTGAGTTTCGATGTCTGTTGCCGACAAGAAGCATTTGAATCCAGGATGCGAATGTATCCAGCCGCAACATACTTCATTTGTTCCTATTCTATTTGATTTGATCAGAGCATTTACAAGTGAAACTTCTTCCTCTACCTCAACAAACGTTCTATCTGCGGTTTGCTCGGGAATAATAATATCTTTTATCTCGATGGATTCATCATGAAAATGACCAATTAAGAATCCAATTACTTCCTTCTCCTCTTTCTCAAATTTGGCTTTAGCTACTTTTTTAATTTTTTTAAATGCAGATTTATGAACAATAATTACTTCCAATATTTCAACAACTCATTAATTAAATCATAAGACAGGCGCCTCTTTTCCATAATCTTCAGCCCATCGCTGAGCTTTTTGATCGAAATCTTTCCTTGATTTAAGGAATTCTTTTGCAGCAAATTCATTTAATGGGCTATGAATATTAAAAACTCCGCCCAACATCGCAATGACATTCATAATCACCGATACGACATCAGATCCGGGTGACCAGGTATATTTACTTTCCCCTGAAATTTTTAAGATATCATTACAAATTTCTCCTGTGGCAGGAGCTATATTCGGATGCCAAATAGGTGTTAAAAATCGGACAATAGGGGGTTCAAAAGGATAATCTATAGGTAACCTTATTTCGAGCTGGAAAAAACGATTTTTATATGGCGAGTTAGGCGGTCCTGGTATCCAACCTCGATAATGTCTTAAATCGCCTCCAACTGGCGCGAAAAACGGTAATTCTTTCTCAATCTTTTTAAATTCAGCAGCTAAGCGAGATTCTGCCAATTAAGTCATACCACCTTCGTCTTGATTCACAAATTTTAGTGTGACCCAGAGTTCAATACCAAGGATCTCATCTTTTAAAAATAGGGTATCACCATCATTAAAAAATTCTATCATCGGTTTAATCTCATTTTCCTTAAGTCGTTCTTGTTCACTCTGCGGTAATGATTTGCCCTCAGATATAGAGGCCTCCCGGTATAATATAACCCCTTCCTTCAAAATTAAGGGTGCATTTAACTCGAAAGTTAAATATGTATCCAACTGATGAATAAATTGAATCAAGGGAATAGATGAAGTAACTTCAACTTCAATTTGCTTTAGACCACAAACTGGGCACTTTTCATTCCTATTTAGAGGAATTGTCCATCCAGATTCCGTTAACCCATTAAATTGATAATATGTCAATGGAATTAACTTGACTTCACCAATTAACACATCTTTTAGAAGGATTTTCAAAAGCTCATTTGTCATTACTGCCCCAATAATTGCATTAGTCGTAATAAGTGCCGCAACGGTACCCCTCAAGGAATCCTTGACTATCTGCAGAGTCAGTCCTACTATCTCATATTTTTTTGCATGGGCTAGCGCATATTCATAGACCGTCTGTATATGTTCTCCATTCTCAGGATCAGGAAGTCGATTGAATTGAAGATAAAATTTATCACGCCCCTCTAAAGCGCAATCTAAGGGAGTTCGCGGATGGACTGCATATGAGCATTTGAATTTTTCCTCGGATCTTGACCAGATATCATGGCATAAAAGGCAGGGCGTTACTTGGGGAATTACAACCTGCACATGTCCAAAAAATCCCTCCGATCCTCCATCTATCAGTGGTTTTTTCAATAAAACAGCTTTTTGATTTAAAAAAATCCGGGCGGGGATATTATCTAAAGCTGAAATAAAAACATCTGCAGTTATATAAATTTCATTTGATAAATCCTGTAATTTCTGATTAAAGAATTGGATTTTAATCTCTGAATTTATTTCTCCAGCCCGCTTTGTTGCAATTTCGGCTTTGAAATCTCCAATATCACCTTTCCTAAATAATAATTGACGGTTTAAATTTGAAAGCTCAATAAGATCCATATCAATTATAATAAGCGTTCCAATTCCAAGAAGGGCAAGATTTTTAATAATTTCCGACCCAACGCCTCCCGCTCCCGCAATTAAAACTTTCGCCTGTCGAAGCTGCTCTTGCCCATCTTCTCCCCAAATTCGCCGCTGACGATCATACCGATCTTCGTCCAAAACATAACCCCGCAACCGATCTTACCACACAGAATATAACTCCCTCATTCTGAAATCCCAACGATTTTAACGAGTTTGAATCATCTAATACTTTTCCACCATACACTAACCGCTGCCGATCTACTGGAATTTTCCTTTTTTGCGTAATTAGTTGCTTAATTTCCCGTACTTTCGCAATTTTCGGGACCATGAAACGTTCTTCACTTCCATCCGTCATCCTAACTCGTACTGTCATCACCTTACTCATAATTTACCTCCTAATATATTGAAATTCAATCCGCATAATTTTTATTCTTAATTCGATTTCATATTTTTGGGAATACGAGGATATTCTCTAGAGAATATGAACTATTAAATTTTTTTTTTCAATTTTTTTTATAAGACATCGATATTTGGTAGAGGTAATAAAAATGATTGTATGTCCAGTTCATTTACCCATGATGTATTTAAAGGCAATTGAAAAAATGGTTGACAATGGATTTTATCCGTGTCGGAGCGAGGTAATTCGAGTAGCCATTCGCGATATGCTTAAAAGAGATTTACAGATTTCTAAAAAATTGAAAGAATAAAAATTAGCAGCGCTTTTAAATCATTACTATTGATTTTCTTTTTTTTTATAAAAAATTAATAAAAACTTTCTCAGGTTATAATTTTAATTTTCTCCTTCGCGCATTTAGCGCAGATCCACGAAACATCTTCTCCTTTAGGAAGTCGGCTCAGAAGTTTGATGCGGGAAATTTGCTTTTTCGGGAATTCCTTCCCGCATAACTTACATACAAATGTCTTTTTTCGATTTTTAACCATTTTATTTTCTCCAAAGATCTTCAATGGGAGTTAAAAATAAAAACATTCCTCATTTTGAAATTGTAAGAGTTTATTTATAAGGCAGTTTGATCTAAATTTCTTGACAAAATTTAAAAGATGCTTTTGATAGAAATATAATATAATTTAACGGCGAGATAGGCTGACTCGAGTTGATACAAGAGCTTTTAGTTTTCCTAAGTTTACTCTTAGTAGGATTCACTGCTTCTTTACTATTTTTTAAATATGTTTCGCCAAAAGAGAAAAAAGAATTAAAATCTGAGAGAGACAAACTCATTAAAAGCGTTGAGAAACTCCTTAAGAAAGAAAATTATATAGAAGTTATTGAAACTTTCGACAAAATAGCTGAAGTTTCCGAAAAATTGGGCGACCTCGGAGTTTCGGATGAATTCCGCGAGCGTGCCAATAACCTGCGCCGAAAATTAGGTCAGGAAGTCAAAGCTGGCACAGGGGCTTCTCTGACTGATATTAATCTTTTTATACAACAACTTATAAGAGGTCCATTCGAGACTCAGGCCATTGAAATCACTCAAGCAATAGCCCAACCAGGTGGAACTCGAACCTTAATTGAGGAAGGGGAAGAAATTTTATCCAGATTGAGTAGGCTTAAGGGCGAACCTAGTGCTGAAACAGCTACTACTACTCCCCCAATGCCTTCCATGACCGCACGCCCTCCCCCCATGGCTCCGCCCACAACCCCATCGCCCCCGCCAATGGCTCCACCTGTAGCAGCACGCCCACCCCCCATGGCCCCGCCTTCTGCAAAACCAGCACCAATGACATTTCCTACCGCCAAACCTGCCCCAATGTTTCCCCCCAAAGCAGAATCCACCACCACCACCTCATCAAAGCCAATAGCGATTCCTTTTGCCGATGTACCCCCTACAGCCGTAGATACAAAACTTGAATTAATTGATGAACTCGACGAACCTCAAGTACGTGGCATGGATGCCTTCTTAGGCACCGAACCAGCAGTCACGAAAGCTGAAAAGAAAAAGAAACCCTCTAAAAAAGATGAAAAATCAGAAATTCTCAATCGGTTGGCCCAAGAATTACCCTATTTACCAGAAAAAATGAAGAAGAACATCATCAAAGAATTATTAAAGCGGCCTGAAGGCAAGTTACGCGACACTTGGTTCAAAGTCTACGTGCATAAAAATAAACAATATGCTACCAAACCATGATAATCTTTCCCTCTCTTGGAGTAACTATAATCTTTCATCCTACAATGTAGTCAATCTTGCCAGTACTCGTCATTGAGATTAGGGGATTGTTGTTTTACAGTTATTTTTCTCTATTAATAAAAGGCATCTATTGCGAGAAAAAATTTTTTAAGAATTGTCTAACTTAAGAGTTTAAAAGTGTAGTATGTGATTAAGAGAAAAAGTGTGGTTTTCATTTGGCTGTAAATATCGTAAAAGGAAAGACAGGGGTCATTGCAAATTATAGAAGAGGCCGGCATACTCAAAATACGAAACATATCTTATTGGACTTTAATTTGACGTATCAGGAAGCCGCACAATTAATTGGGAAAGAAGTTGAATGGACTTCGCCAGCTGGAAAGATATTAAAGGGAAAAATAGCTGCGCTGCATGGTAAAAAAGGAACCGTAAGAGCAATATTCAAGAAAGGCCTACCTGGTGAAGCGTTAGGTCAACGTGTAAGAATCCGGTAAAAAAAGAAAAAGTTAGTTTTGTGGTGTTATTTTTTCTAAAAGATCTCTAATCTGATCCCGTTCTAAAATTCGAACAAGTTCTGGCGAGACGAAAGTCAAGTTTTGTTCTAAATTTTTTAAAAATTTATGCAACTCCTTTCGATTGGAAAATTTACGTGTAAAATTTGCGTCTTGGATTTTTATAACTGTTTCTTCGCTTACATCTGCATAAACGCCACCTAACTTAGCATCATGCTTGATGAATTGAATATTCTTACCATTTTTGACTAAATAGAATCCATATTCCCGAAGGACTTTTTTAAATGATTTAATAGTTCCCAATTTAATCCATCCATCATAAAATTTAATATATTTCAATATTAATTAGTAAGAATTCTTTTTTTTATATTTAAATACCTTATTCATTCTTTTTTTAAAAGAAATGCCTTCAGAATGTTCTTTTTTTTAAAAAATTTGCAGAAATTTTAACGAAATTAAAAAAATCATCGAAAAAATTTTGAATTTTAAAATCCAAATCTGAAATCATACAATAAAACTTTTGAAATTACATTTTATTTTTATTAAATAGGCAGGGTTATTTAAATAGAAAAATAAAAGCAATCAAGAGTCATATGAAACAATCTTACATTCTATAAGAAATGCACTGAAATTATTTGATGAAATTAAAGGCGTTTGGTATAAATGATTCGTTGTAAGCAATGTGGTACTACTTTAAAAAGGGAAGCAAGTAATTATAAGTGTATAAATTGTTCTAAGGTGTATCCTATTCAAAATGGGATAGTAATTATGGAGGGTAAAACAGATATTGATCTTAGAATAAGCAGCAAACTTCTCGATTTGCATAAACTGAAAAGAGAACGTAAATTCTTCGATAAATATTTAACTAGTGATGTCGAGTTTTATGCTCAATTAAATAGTGCTGATTTTACTGATTTTCATACAGAATTGGTATCACCTTATTTAAATGACTCTATTGTCGTAGATATGGGATGCGGACAGATTCCTTACATTAATACACTTCCTGATTTTAAAATTAAGGCGTTTTACGGTTTAGATTTACATTATAAATCTCTAGTTATTGCCAAAAACAACTATAATAAGAAATTCCCATTGATTCTAATTCAACATAGTGTTCAAAACACTCCATTTCCTGATAATTCAGCTGATATCGTAATAAGTAGTGAAGTTTTAGAACATTTAGATCATCCTATTGAATATTTACTAGAAATAAATCGGATATGCAAAGAGGGAGGGTATTTATCGCTTTCAACACCTTGTGTATCAGTGTATTATTTCCCACATAATTTTATACGTCTTTTGAAATACCTAAAAAGTCCAAAAGAATGGTACAAACAATTGTATAAAAAAATAAATGCGCATAATTATTGGAATGAGGCTCTTAGCTGGCATCCTGGAATACGTCCTAAAATATTAAGAGATTGGATTAAAAGAGCAGGATTCTCAGTAATATGTCATACAAGTAGATTATGGTATACAGGTAATCCTATAAAATTAATTTGGCGTTTTTTCACTTTCTTAGAAAAATTGGGTTTTTCTTTATCAGGTAAAATATTCTATAATCTTTTAAAAGTTATGGACAAAATCTTTTCTTTAAATATTCCATTAATTAAATGGTGTGGAGTGCGTCAATTCATTTTATGCCGAAAAATATAAAATTAAATAAATACGAAATGCCTTTTTTAAAGAAAATTATCCCAATTTATCTCGTATTTTTCTTTGTAAATCACTTAATTGGGAATTATCTTTATCTTTTTTCTTTTTTTTATCTTTCTTTTTATCAGATTTTGCTGAAGGAGGTGCGCGTGGGGGACCTCTTGCAGAAGGTGGACCCCTTGGAGCTCCACCTGATGGTGGCATCTTTTGGAATTTAGAATCGAGTAATTTATTCATCTTTTTAACTAAGCCTCCCTCTATTTTTTCCGCTGCTCTGGGTTGGTGAATTTTTGGAATATATCCACCCCCAATTTCCCCTCTCCCTGCACCTTCACTAGAACCTCCTGCTGGAGCAGATCCTCGCATTCGTTGCTTAATCTCAGCCATCATAGCACTCCGAATGCTCATTCCACCACCTAATGGTGACGGACCTGCACCTCCAGCAGTCCCGCCTAATGATTTTCCGAACTGAGAGGGTTTCATGAGGGTTTCTTCGACAACACTCGCTCTATGACTGGTCGAAGCAGCCACTGGGGCCGGAGCTCGAGAAGCGGCTGCAGCAGTTGTCTCCTTTACGGTATCAACCGTAGTTTCTAGTCTCGACATATCAGAACTAATTGCCTTTGTTAAATGCATCAATTCTCCATTTATTCGTTTAAGCTCCCCGTCTAGAGCAGTGACAGCTGCAGCAAGAGTTTGAATATTACCATTTATCGTCGAAAAAGCATCTTCTATTCTATCCGTATAATCGAATAACATTTCTAATGCTCTACCCAGGATAGCAATCTTATCAGAATCATTTTTATAGGTTAAAAGAACATCTAATATATTTAATTTTTCCATTTCTTTTCCCAAATCTGTAGTAATTTTGTTAAATTGCTTTAATATTACTCCAATTTATCTATCAAACCATTTTTTTTGGATTTTTAATATGCCTATTCAATTAACTTGCTTTTTACAATATATCTGATTATTTAGAAATCTATTTGTCTCTTTATTATCCGTATCAATTCATTACTTACTGTTATATAAGTTTACATCATTAATGAGTTATATTCATTGATTTACAAGATAATAATTTAAGTATAACTGTAAAAATTAATGAAAATTTAAAGCGATTTTTTGACAATATCTACGGAATTTTGAGTATTAAAAGCCTTCAAGAACTTTAATGCTTCATCATACCCTTTCTTTCTTATTTTTTCAATGGTTTCAGTGTTAATAGTGTAAATGTCATTGAAGTGTTGCTTAATGCCGTATTTTGAATTTTTTCCAAAGATTTGGTTATCTGGCATTCCAATATTTTTTGCTCTAAAAGTTTCAATCGTCCAATTCCAGAGTTTCTCGTAGAGATCACGGTTAGACGTTTTCAAAATATCCCATACAATATTCATCCAATGTGTTCCTACATTTCCTTTGAGGACCAATCCTTTGGGGAAATGTTTTTCTATTAAATCGATAGGTGTGCCTGTGATTCCATGCTGTGCAATACGTACGTTATAAGATTCGATTGCTTTTGCTATTTCTATAGTTTGTGGGATGTTTATTGAAATCTGGTCAATAGCCTTACCGTTTTTATCATAAATATTACCATGTGTCGAACCATTTGCAATTGCCAAATAATTGGGAAATACATCGTTCTCATTTAAGCTCTGAATAAAGGTTGTAGCTTCTGCTACCGTTGTAAAGACAAAACCATCTTGGTCTTTTTTACCGATTTCACCCACTTCTACCTCTAACCCAAATTGTTTACCTTTCATCTTATCCTTGATGAAATGGGCAATATCAGTAGTCACCTTTATATTTTTTTGAAGTTGTTCAAGCTCGTTTTTTCCATCCAAATTAAACAGAAATGACGCATCTATTGCAAAACTAGAATATCCCACATCAATTTGTGAGAGAATAAGTTCTTTTACGTTTGTAATTTCTTCTGAGGTTTCCTTTCTTATTGTTAAATGGTCGGCGTGCAGGACATACCATGGATGATCTGCCTTTTTTGCGGCAGCTTTTACATTCTTTGAAAACAGTTCAGGAGTTAATCCAGTATATCCTCCTTCTAAATTTGATTCAGATTTTGCTAATTCAAAAATTACCACAGAATTCATGGATTTTGCTGCTTCAAAGATCCCATCCAAGACTCCGATATTTATTCGTGGATTTACAGCTAAGATAATTAGAGGTTGATCCTTTAGCGCATTGAAAACAATAGATCCTGGAAGCGGCTCAAATTCATTTTCCATTCATTAACCTCCATTTTCATTGGAACTTATTTATTCCTATATCATTCGAACTGTCGCACTAAAACTTATAAAAATATATAAAAAGTTCTAAAAAGCTAGTAGGCAAAATGCGCAATTTGGAGAAATGCGCAAA
>JABXJU010000079.1 GCA_013375405.1 Candidatus Helarchaeota archaeon | reverse complement strand
ATCTTATTCTTTGTTTTTGATTGATACTACCCCGTTCAATATGGTTCAATTCAAGAGCTGATCCTACATTTTGTTTTAATCCAGAATGATTTGTTGGAATAAGTAAAGGAATAGGGGACAGAGTATATTGTGTATCCTCAGATATCCAATTCAGATCTCCTGGTTTAAAACATAACAGGAAATTATCTAAGTATATTTTTCCATATATAGAAATAATATTGATATCTTTATCCCGAGAAATAGAAGAAACTATTCCAAGCCTTAACAATAAAAAGTTAATATCCTCTTTCAATAGATCACTTGCAGTTTTTGCGCTAGCACTATTCCGAATTCGTTTCTTAGTTAGTTCCGTGCTTCGACAATGGCCATCTCCTAAAAAGTAACCCCTTATAAAAGATCGAACGTAATTCTCTTGGAGTTTAAAAACAAAAAACGGAATTCGTTTATTGTGAGCCCCATGACCTATTTTAAACACGTTTTCAAACAAGTCCCTAAAAAGCTCACTATCCAATGATAATTGAATTGCTGTTTCTTTTGGATAACGATCTTTGAGAGAATATCCAAAAATTGAATGAAAAACTTTCTTTGTTTCCATAATAAGATCGTGTTCATGCGAACCGAGCGAAATATTAAATTTCTTGTAAGATCCTGACCCCTCTGCTACATAAATACCTAATAAAAAAAGAAAATCTTCCGTAATTTGAATTTGAGCTGGAATTTCATATGGGCTTCGTGCCATTCCAAGTCGTAATTGTTTGGAATACTTTGGATCTACACCTAATTTGATAAAAATTTCTATGGGAATTGAATCATTATGTAAATGTTGAGTTGCCCATTTATCTAATTGACGTAATTTCTCTATTTGCTTTTGTGAAAGGAGTTTTTTTACATTTCGCACATACCATTTAGTAGGATCACTAGAATTTCTAAACACAAGATCAATTAGATTTAATGATTCTATCTCATTTTCATAGGAAATTTTTCTGGGCACCACAATATAATCCCCAACTTGTAAGTCTCTTCCTTTAACTGGAACAATATCACTATTATCAATTGTGAATAAACTGTGATGTTCAGTCACAGTTATTTCCCGTCCGTATTCCATCTGAATTTTTAAAAAAGGTTCTTGACATTTATGCTTATAAACACCTGTAATCGGATAACGTTCTACTCGTAACGTTTTTGGATTAAATGCAAACGTGTAAATTTTCTTTAATATTGTTAAATTTTCTTCAACTACTTCACCAATATCTCTCCAATATAAAATTCCATTCTCTTCAATCAGAACTTTTTCCCAATAAGGAAGGCTGAATTCACCCTGAACAATACCGAGCCATTTTGCGGCATGTAGAATGGCAACCATAGCGTGGTTCGCTGGGTTGGAAACTGCAGAATGGGCCCAGCCACATGGGGGAAGCCCATGCTTCAGAATCATGCGAAGGTCCCATTCCTGGCAGAAGGGACGTAAATCGAAGTACCGGAGCATATGGACGTGAATATCGCCTTGGAGATGAGCTTTGGATTGTTCTTCTTTTAATAAACGAAGTAGGGTATATTCTGCAGATATACGGTCTGCAGCCCAACTATGAATGGATTCAGGATTATTGTATTGGTTCGCATTCTCTTTAATACCTTGAGTGAGAAGCTCCTCATAATCCATCAGGGGCATTCCAATTCGGGTATAACGTCGACGCGCTTCTAAAAGACCTATTTCTGCAAGGACGGAACTGCACATTTCTCGAATTTGAGGGCCAGAGAGCCATTGAACATTGGATTGGATGATTCTCCTTAGAACAGTTTTTGTGACTTTTTCAGCCGCATCACGATTAATACCGGTCTCACGCATAAGTGAGTCAATAATTTTTTTACTCTCGAATGGTTCAACATCCATACGAGAAGTCCTTACTTCAGGGAGGATTTCCTCCATTAAGCGAGTATTATCACTCGAAACCATATTTTTCACCAAATTTTAATACAGAGTTGAAGTTTTCTTCCAATTCTTAAGTTGTGGGAAAAAATGTTACAATTACTATGAGATTTTTCCTTCCACATAGGTAAGTTATTAAATTAAATCCCACCCTTATAAAATTATTTTGATAGTTTTATCTATAATTTTAGAGTAGATTTCCACTCCACTACACCCAAAAAATAAATTTGACACCATAATTTTGACATTTTTATGTTAATTTTTGATGGAATTCATTAGGAATTTTAATTCAGATCTATAATGTCTGGATAACATTACATTCCCAATTGCACTGGTTGTAATTATTTTAAAAAAGAACTATAAAAACCTAACGAAAAAGAAATGGATCCTGAGAAAAAAAAAAATATTTTGAGACATACTTAAAAATTTGCCGAACCTGTTGAAATTCATTGTTTAAATATGTTAAACTTTACGGGTTATGAATTTAGGCTTATGAGTTTGATTGAAAAGCTAAAAACCTTCAAAATTTTGAGTAATATTTACATATTATGCTCTTTTAAATTACACCTAATCTAAATTGGAGGTGACGATAAGGTGAGAGTATGTCAGAAATCCACAACGTATTCATCTTGAAAGACGGCATTCCAGTCTTTCATGTGAATCCAGTGAAAAAAATAATTCAAAACGACCAGCAAGTAGAATCGAAAACAAAAAATATGGATTCAGCACTAATTGCGGGATTTTTAAGTGCAATCGCAAGTTTTGCCCGTGAAATCGGAATAGGTACTCCAATAACATATGCAACGGAAGAGATGAAATTTTCATTTTTGTCGCAGAATGATTTATTATTCATTTTGGGGACGACTGATGTACAAGAGAGTGAGATCCGTATAATCTTAAAGGAAATCGCAGAAAAATTCGTTGAAATGGTGTCACGGAATAACATCAACGTAACAATAGCAAATCTCTCATCTTTCAATGATATTCTTAAAGAAATATTATCAAAAAATATAATGAAAGTCGATTTATTGCAAGATAGTCGTCTAATGGAACACTATGCCGAATTAATTCCGCACAGTCATATTGTTCCAGAGACGTTAGAAAGATTTTCTGATACACGTCGCATCCTGTTTAAATTAATTAATGGTTCTAATTCAATTTATGAAATTGCGAAAGCGACAAAACAAGATCCTAGAACCCTTCTCTCACTCTTGCGGTCTTATACTAAAACTGGTCTAGTAACTTTTCAAAGGCAAAATAGTACGAAAGTCAGAAGATTAAATTTGTAAAGAAAAAAAAAGAGGAAAAATGTTAGGTAGGTTTCTTCGTTTAAAAGCCTTTGATAGCGAGGCCGATATCATTCTTTGAGACTTTCTTTCGTTTAGCATGGCGTGCTAAAACGAGTGCTCTCTGTGTTAAATCGATTGATTTTTGTTGTAGCCATTCAATAAGATATCCGACTGCATCTCGGGCTACGATTTTTGCACCTACACTAGACATTAGTGCCCGGAGGGGACTCCAAGCAAAATAACGTTTCTTTGCCATATTTTCTCCCTTCACTTAAATCTATCATTTAGTGGTAGGTTGTAATGATTTTCAGGACAATCAAGTGGTGATCCTCAATTATCCATGAAACAATCATAATGTAAAATCATTACTCCCTATTTAAAGTTTTGGTTATTTTGTCGTTAAATCATGCTAAATCGGCACTTGGGTGATTCAACTTGATGATTGATCGATTTTTGAAAATTTATGTCTCCAGTTATCAATGATCTAATGGTCACTTGATCGGTCTAAAAGAGCACCATTAAGGTTATTATTACTGAGAAAAATCAATACAGTTCTCGCGCGCGCAAGTTTATATCTATTGTAGATAGGCATTTGGAATCGTGTGACTCAATAATTTTTGAAAAATTAAGTATAATGTTAAATTTAGTTGATATTATTCTAAAATAAAGCGCGCACATTAAAAGAGAAAATTATTTACACTTAATTAAGATTTTGGAGAAAATACTAGAAGATTAACGCTCTCGATTCGGAATCTGAAGTTAGACCTAAAAAATGAAAATTTTTTAATCCAATTAAAGAAATTTGTTGCTAATAATCAAGATCAGGGAGCGATGGGAGAAAATCTTTATATGAACAAAAGTTGATCAAGTGAGAGTGAAAGTGTAATTTGACATGAAAAAGATAGTTAAAATAAAACGTCAAAAAGTCTTTGTGATTTCAATACTACTAATCTTTTTCACATCAGTGATTCTCATATGCGAAAATCGAGCAGAAGGTCATAACACACGACCATTGGACACATCGTTGCTGGATCAAATTGATATAATGAGGATTTATAATATAACAGAAGATCTCAGCGTATGGTCAAGAATAACTGGATCTTTTGAATGCAATCTAGCGGCAAGCTATATTCAATCAATGTTGAATGAAACATTCAATATAACTGATTCTACATTTGAAGATTGGATATATAACGAGACTTATGCTTCAAATGTGGTTGCACGTATAAATGGCACCAATCTGAAAGATGAACTGATTATTATATGCGCTCATTATGATTCGATTTCAACGGGTGAAACTGCACCTGGGGCGAACGACAATGCTGTGTCAGTTGCGGTTTGTATGGAAGTGATGCGAATCATCCAAAATATAGCCCCATTGAACAGAACTCTGCTTTTCGTATCCTTTGCGGGGGAAGAACAGGCGTATATAGGATCTCAAGCATGGGTTACTCAGCATAACGAAGAATTATCGAAGGTTGTTGCAGTTATTAACTTGGATATGATTGGATATGGCAAGTATTTTACTCTAATTAAAAATGATCAATCAGATTGGCTGGCGGATACAATCATTGCTGCATCCTCGATTGTAAACGTAACCTTCACGAAAACTATCTCACCTTATCCTGAAACTGCTAGATTTGATCATGATACATTTTGGGCTGTGCAAGTACCCTGTGTTTCACTCTTTCAGGGAGGTTCAATCTACCCTTATTATCACACAGAACAGGATACGATTGATAGAATCTCGTTTTCATTAGTGGAAAAATGTGCCCAAGCAACACTCTTAAGCGTTTTATATTTGGGAACTGTGCAATTCCAGCATAATTGGATGAATTATTCTATATTAATCTGGGCGTTATGGGGAGTTGCAGCGATTTTTCCCTTTATACTGTATAAAAAAATAAAATAATTATTCTTCTTTGTCGCCCCTGAATAAGCGTCGCAGGAATTTACGCCCTTTTCGAAGACCTTCTTTCCAAGGGCGGCGTTCTCCTTCTATGAAATCCATAAGTCCCCCAACAAGAATGTCTCTCACTGTTTTCGAGACCCTTCGTAAAAGTCGTTTTCGTTCGTCCTCATCTATAAGAGTTAAAAACTTCATGAAGGCAGCTTCTTCACTCATTGTTTTAGTGGTATATCCGCGAAATCGAAGAGAGAATTTAAAGGCAATATATATTGAAAGGAGAAAGCAGTAGCCAAGTAAAAGTAAAATCAAATGATATTCTATCAGAGTAAATTGAAAGGGTAAAAGAATGAATCCAGATCCAATCAATATGTCCCCTAAAAATTGTAAAAGGATAAAATGAAAACTCAAAATTAATCCTAATAAAATTACGATTAACCCATCTGCGTGAGATCTAACTTCAGTCATTTCTTGTTCCATATCGTATTTGGATTCATCGTAAATAGGAATTTTAGTCGAATCTGCTTCATCATCTTCATCTTGAATAATTACAATACTTGAATCTTCTGGAGCGCGAGTTGATTTTGGAGTATAAACGGAAACTCTTTCTACTTTTCGCCGAGAATGAAAAAACTGTACAAGGGCAGAAATTCCAAATAAAATGAGAATTATATCGAAAACGATTACAAGAATTGGTTCTCCAATGTACAAGAAAAAGAAAATAAATACAATTAGATTGGTTGCTGAAAGAATGGAGGCAAAAATATCGTATGAAAAATAACCAGAAAAATGAGTAGTTGCATACATAATAACACCCCAAGCTGCAAATCCAAGCATAGCTAAAATTAGATCTGAGATGATATAACCTAGAAAATATCGGATTAGTAGAAAAATTGGAGCTACAATACTCACACCATTGATAAAGATAGCAATCTTATGCATGAAGATCTTATTTGGTGATTTCCCCACCATCATTATTCGACCAACCCAAGAGGTGTTAAAGGAACGAATAATAATAAAGTAAGATAATCCAAAAATCCCTGCAAATACAATTGAACCAAAAACAGGAAAGTAGTATTGAACTTCTTCAGGTATAACTAAGAAAAATACAATAGAAGTAATCACCAGGAAAACAGTGGTAAGTGAAATTCGTATTTTTATGGAGGATATAAAATTAATAATTAAACCAGATAGAAAAAAAGAAAGAATTATGGCCATTTCAAGCTTTAAGACGCTTTTAACGAAGAATTCGCCCAAAAAATTATGAAATACGAGACTTATAGGTGCAAATATTAACCAAATCAGAGTGATTAATGAGTAGAAAATGAATTTCGAATCTGCAAGAATTGAAAACCCTCTGATTACTCTATTTCTAAAAAACCAAGCTAATGATCGTTCGGCATAAGACATGAAATTGCTTCCCAACCTTTTTTTATGTATATGGTGTATTTAGAATTGTAATTAAATAGTTTTTTATTGGGTCTGGAATCAGGTAGTAAAAAACGAGGGTATAAAAATTTAGTTTTCCTTAATAGAGTGAAGGTGAAAAAAATATCTAAGAGTAATGAGATTCAAGAGGAAACTAACTTATCACATATATATTATAAGTATCTATGGCTTCTTGGGCAATTCATTCAACATTCATTGCTCTATTTGCAAGGAGTGCGAATTCCGGACCCCCCTGAGTTAAAGAAGCGTTTCCCTAAGAAAAATGCGGCTGAATTGATTAATCTTCATCGAGAAATGTATGGATGTAAATTCAATTGGAAAACGGGTTCCCTTATTGTAGTTTATAAAGACGACCAATTTGAGATTTCGTCTGAAGTAAAAGAAATAGTCGCTAATAATATTAAGGCAGATTTTATTGCCTGTTGTGGATTTGATTATAGAGGATTTGATTTCAAGAAGGCTTCTAGTACTGCAACAAAAAAGATTATTGAAAATATCACGACTGGGCAATTGAAACCTTTATAAATTCCTACTTTTTCTGCCGTAAAAATAATTTTCGAGCGCCAGTGGGACACCCTGTTGCACATAGACCACAGCCTTTACAATTGGCCTCAATGGCTCAATACGTTTTTGGAAAAACGGCCTAAGTTTCTTTTTTAGTTCGACTAATCAGCTCATGTTCATCAGAACAGTTGGTTATAGGGATTAAAAATTCTGAATAGAGAATAAAAGAGAAATTTAATAATGTTATAATCGACATTTTATTGAAATGTTTTTGGTTGTGTTCTAGAGTGCGTATTGCAGTATTAAATCCAGACCGGTGCAAGCCAAAGGATTCCGGAAAAGTTTGTATAAAGTATTGTCCTGTAGTGCGAACAGGTGTGGATTGCATATATATTAAGGATGATATGAAATATCCACATATTGTAGAGTCCCTTTGCACCGGTTGTGGGATTTGTGTGAAAAAATGTCCTTTTCATGCGTTAAGTGTGGTAAATCTCCCGGAGGAACTAGAAACAGATTATATTCACCGTTATGGGAAAGATACTTTTGTATTATTTCGACTTCCCCCTCTTATCCCAGGGAAAATTGTGGGAATTATTGGCCCTAATGGAGGAGGAAAATCAACAGCATTAAAAATTTTAGCAGGAGAAATTAAACCCAATCTAGGAGATTATGAAGATTCTCCAGATTGGGAGGAAATTATAAGACATTTTCGGGGATCTGAATTGCAAGCGTATTTTCAACAAGTCTCCGAGGACCAGCTTAGTGTTGTTGCAAAACCGCAATATATTACCAATTTGCCAAAAGTGGTAGGTGGGGAAGTTTCAGAATTATTAGAGAAAGTGGATGAAAGAGGAATATTGAATGAAATAAAGGAAAGATTAAATCTAGAAAAGATTTGGGAACGTGATGTTAAGGTCTTATCAGGAGGGGAATTACAGCGAGTTAGCATTGCAGCTGCTATTCTCCGGGATCGTGATGTTTATCTTTTTGATGAACCAAGTAGCTTTTTAGATGTTCGAGAACGTTTAGAAATGGCAAAATTGATTAGAAAGTTAGTAGAGCAAGAAAACAAAATTGTCGGCGTGGTTGAACACGATTTAACCATTTGTGACTATATCACGGATTTAATTTGTATTTTATATGGGTTGCCTGGTGTCTATGGAATTGTTTCTCACGTTCATAATACAAATGCGGGATTGAATCTTTACCTTCGTGGAGAGCTACCCTCTGAAAATATCCGTTTTAGGAATGAACCTATCGTATTCGATCTCACTCCTGAAGCAACAGAAGGGTGGAAATCTAGCGAAATTATTTTTGAATATCCAGAGCTATCGAAAGATCTTGGAGATTTTTCATTGAGCGTCAGCCCAGGTAAACTCCACAAAGGAGAAGTTATTGGATTAGTGGGACGAAATGGATTAGGAAAAACTACATTACTCAATTTACTCTCTGAATATGCTGCACAGCTAGATATTCCGAAGGAAAGAACTGCAGATCAAGGGGAGAAGGAATCAGAGGACAAGGAACAAGAAATTAAAATGCAAATAGCACTAAAACCACAACATTTAAAGATTGATTATGATGGGACGGTTGAATTATTACTGAAGGAAGTAGCTGGTAAGGCATTTCATACCTCACTTTATCGATCAGAGATAATACGACCTTATGGACTAGAAAATATATTGGATCATTACCTAAAAGATTTATCTGGGGGTGAATTACAAAAAACATTCATTGCAGAAACGTTATCACATATGGATGCTAACTTAATTTTTATGGATGAGCCCTCAGCTTTTTTAGATTCTGAATCACGCTTGGTAATTACAAAAAATATTAAGCGGATCGTTAAAAATAGAAAAATCTCCGCCTTCATCGTCGAGCATGATATTCTGGCCGTGGATTTTCTTTCGGACAGTTTAATCGTATTCTCTGGAATACCCGGAGTGAGAGGGACTACCTCCGCTCCGGTTAATTTACGTTATGGCATGAATAAATTTTTAAAAGATGTCCAAGTAACATTCCGTCGTGATGCAAAATCCTTACGCCCTCGCGTAAATAAAATGGATTCAGAACTCGATCGAAAACAGAAGGCCATGGGAGAATACTATTATACCTCAATTAAAAAATAACAGTAAGTATCCCAAGAATAGGCGGGTCAATTGAACAAAAAGCAAACAATAGGTATTAATATAATTTTATTGGGGTTTGTAAGTTTAATTACAGATGCTAGTAGTGAAATTATTACCCCTCTTATGCCATTTTTCATCGAAAGGGTATTAGGTATAACCATTGGGGTTAGTTTAATTATTGGGTTTATAGGTAATTTAGGGGAATCGTTATCAAGCATATTTAAAGCAATCGCAGGTTACTGGTCTGATAAGATTCGACGAAAAAAGCCGTTTGTGGCAGCAGGATATTCACTTTCAGCAACATCCAAACTTTTTTTCCCCCTTGCTTCAACATGGGAGGAGGTATCTATTATAAAAGTATTTGAACGTGGGGGAAAAGGAATAAGAGATGCGCCTCGAGATGCAATAATTGCGGAATCATCGGAAAAAAAGAAAGGTAGAGGCTTTGGGATTCATCGAGCTTTTGATTCACTAGGAGCAATTATCGGTTCGATGCTCGCCTTTCTTTTTATTTTGGTGCTATATCCAAAATCGGGAGAAGCAGGAATAAGCGAATTGATAAGATTTATCTTCTTATTCGCAGCCATACTTGCATTTTTTGCATTAATTCCCCTTTTATGGGTAAAAGATGAAAAAAAACAAACAACATCAGGATATAAACTCGGATTAAGAAATCTACCAAGGCATTATTACTACATCATTATTATAACGGGACTATTTGCTCTTGGAAATTTCACTATATTATTATTCCTTTATCATGTATGCCTAAGGTATTCAGGAATATTGCATTATATGGTCCCAATCCTATTCTATGTTTTATTTAATATCATATATACTAGTTTTTCAATTCCCGGTGGTAATTTAGCAGATAAATATGGAAAAGGTAAGATACTAACAGTAGGTTATGGATTATTTAGTTTAGCCTGTACAACTTTTATTTTTTCTGAATCAGAACTATTATTTATTCTTGGTTTTGGATTATTAGGATTATCTTTTGCGCTTATAGATACTGTTCAGCGAGCCTATATTTCAGATGGTGTTCCGCCTGAAATACGTGGAACTGCGCTCGGCACGTTCCATATGATAATTGGTCTAGCTACCCTCCCTGCCGGTATTATAGCAGGATTTCTTCATGGTATAGATCCAACCTATGCCTTTATTTATGGGGCAATCATCGCCTTAGCATCAATGCTTCTTTTAATGGTTTATAGTAAAATCCATAAAACCTCTGGAACATGAAAGATGTAGTTTAATTCATTAAGAATATTTGCGAAATGACGGTCCCACCCACTAAGATAAGGGATGCCAACGCTATTAACAAGCTATCCCATTTCGTGAAATCTTCTTTTGAAATTTTTTTTACCCAAAAATAAGTTAATACCAATGAAATAGCCAAAAAGAAAATTTCTTTCGCAGGATACCAGAAGCTAGGAAAAACCGCCTTAAAGAATTGATTAATGGGCTCATCAGGTCGTCCAGAAACTTGTAAAAAAGTATTAATTGTACATTGATATAAGGAGAAAATCCAGAACCAGCATAAGAGTACGTTTGTATGTTTTAATTTTTGAATATAATAAGATAATAGTAGAATTATAGAGCCGATAATTATGACTAAAATTACACCAACTAAAGGACCAACGAGTTGTATTGCGAAATCGATAGCAATATTACCCCAATCCTCATTTAATATTGTTACATATAGATAGATGCCAATTCCATAAAGGATAAAGGATCCAACTGCTATAATATTGAGAATAAATTGTTTATTGTCCTTCACAATTAGATTATTTCCTATAAGAAATTTAAATTTTAAAAGGGCGGATTGATGAATTCTGTATGACGTCCGATTCCTCTTGAAATAATGAGAGAAGGAAGATCGTTGATATCTTCAGAATTTGTCTCATGATCAATATCAAAAAAGTAACCCTTGATAATATCTTCTATATTCATTTGGAGTCTATCAAGCGTGATCCATTCGCTTGGAGGATAGTTGAAATCAAATAATTCCTCTCGGATAGTCTTAGATTTTTTAAAATTTGGTAGTTGACAATCTAAAGTTTGCATAGGAAAGGGTACTCCCATGGTTTTCCATTGTTGGACAATTCCCTCGTCCCAAATTTCAGGAAAATTTGTTGTCGTATGGTCTACAAAGTCAGAGTCAATATGCTGAAAGTATAAACGATTTTCGGCCATAAGGCCAACTGAGAAAAGAATGAACTTCTCACGTCCAGAGTAGATAGCAGTCTGAACTAAGGGAGGCCAAGGAACATAACAAAACCAATGATCCTTTAACCCATACATTTTAGAGGCAATTCCATCATATAAACCTGCAATTCCTTCATAGCTTGAGAATTCAAATCCGAGATTCCAAGCTCCTGTGCCCCAAGATGCACTAGCTTGGTATGAGGAATCAGCCCATTGAGGGGTTCTTTCATTTCGGACATCCTTCATAATATCTATTAACCTAAATGCTATCTCAGTAATATTTTTTGTTTTTTTAGGAATTTCCCTTAACTTATAACCTAATTTTATATGACGCCGGTCTAATAATTCATCATCGGGTCCAATAAAAAACCAATCGACTGGTATTCCATCTTCCAAATGCCCATTCAACATGAAACAAACTTCTTGTGTGTCATCGCGGATTGCTATATATGTACAATCTGTTGAAACTCCGTAATATAGTTTCATTACGCCTTGGGAAAGGTCTGCACGAATACTGCCACCTGGTGGAAATAGAGTATCCGCGATCACGATGTCGGGTCGTTCTATTTTCCCCGCTATTGTACTTTTCGCAGTCAAAATCGCTTCATTTAATCTTGGCCTAATAAGATCATAAGTAATTCCGTTAATTGCATCGCCCATATTCGCTTCTAAATAGTTCCACCCTAGTCGTTTGTAGATGCGCCAGAGATGTCGTCCTAAGGGGAAAAATTGTTTTGTTCGCACAGTATCAGGAATATCATTATACGAATAATCCAATTTAAACCACCGAAATAACTTCAATGTTGTTTTATGATTATATATTTTATCTTTATAAAATTAGTTCAATTTTTTAGATTTAAAGAAAGGTAGATTTTCTAATCAAGATTTATAAAAATAGTAAATCTTTTGAATATCCATAAGAAATTCAATAGAACGAAAGATATTAATATTAAAGATTTAATAAGCTAATTAGATTTGGCATTGGATGTAAATGGGCAATAGTCTATAATTTCAAAAAATCTCGACAAAACTATAATTTACCGAGGTTAAATAATTAAATCTAAGAGGAACGGAATAACAATAATACTCTGGTTCTTTGGTTCTTAATGGTGGTTCCTCCAATAAGTCTTGTGTTTCAAGAAGAAAGAAAAACAAAATTGACAGGGTTTAAAAGGTCACCGTTGTCCCCTGGAATTCATAATTACAAAAGCTTTCTATTCTCACTTAAACCAACTTAGAAATCGAAAGTTCTTAATTGCATTGGTAAAGTTTGTGTTATTTACCATGATTTCATTGAGTTCAAGCCCAACGGAGACCAGTGCCAAATCTCTTTTTTTTATGAGAATTAAAAATTATTTTTTGAGTATAGGGTAAAAGATAGCGTTTCTTTAAAAAAATAAAAAAAATTAGGTTATAAGAGTGTCTTTAACTCCTTATATCGATTTCGAAGGGTGACTTCTGTTATACCGGCTTCCTTAGAGATAATACTTTGAGATCTTCGTTCCCCATTTTCCATGCACGCTAGGTAGATTGCAGCAGCAGCTATACCTTTTGGATCTTTCCCTAATATCAGATTAGCTTTTTTAGCATATTGGATTATTTCAAGAGTCTTTCTCTCAATGTCGTTAGAGAGTTTCAGTTTATTTATAAGACCTGCAACAAGTTCTGAGGGAGCAAGCGCCATTATTTTAAGATTTAATTCTCGGATAATTATATGAGTTGAATGGCGGATAGTTTTAGATCTGCTTTTAGAGAATGCACAAATTTCGCTGAGAGTTCTAGGAACTTTATTCAAGCGGCAAGACAGATAAACACAAGCGGGTACGAATGAGTTGATTGAACGCCCTCTTAGTAATTGTAATTTGAAAACTTTACGATATAGAATAGCTGCATTTTCCTCAACCTGTTTAGGTAGTGCAAGAAGTGCACCCAACCGCCGAATTTCATTAGTGGCAATTAATAAATTGCGTTGTGCCCAAGTTAAACGTTCATTCCACTGCTTTATTCGCTTTAGTCTACCATTCCATTTATTAAATTGATTATCTATTTTTGTGGTTAAGCCATAATTTGAGAGCATTGGTGATAAAGGTGCGCCTCTATGTTCTCTTGCTTTTCGTTCTTCAGAAGTATATGCACGTCGGTCATTTCGACTTGTATCTATTATAGATTCCATAATTACTAAACCGCAAGCACTACATACAAGTTCTGCTCTTTCATAATCGCGGATTAGATTTTTTGATTCACATTCAGGGCATTGTAACCCTTCTTGGTCCCCAATTTCTTCCTCAATTGAAATATTTTTTTGGGCAGAATCTTTACTTTTCGATTTGCTCATACGTAGAAAAAAGTTAGTTTTATCCTTTTTTATGTTAGTGTATTATAAAACTAGAAAACATAAAAACTGATTTATAAACATAATATTTAGTACTCAAAAAACAAATTTTTTTCTAATAATGAATTAATTTCTCTAGTTTTCAACTCTTGTAAGATGGATATAAAGCGAGATTTTTATTGAAAAATTGTGATTCATGGGGATAATAGAAAATTCCACGGCTCTATTGATTTGATACGAAGGATATGTTACATAATATGAGGATATTGTGCGTGTTAATATTCATTTCTACAACTTCTTCTAGCACTACAAAAGTATGTGATCTAAATGAATCCATTAAACCGGAAATTGTATCACGCCAGCAAGAAGAAGGGGCAATTAAAATCGACATACAACGGATTTACCTTTCGTGAGATTGAAGAATTCGAAAATAGTATAATAGAAGTGCATGATCTCGTTCGTAAAAAATTCGAGGAAACTAAAAATTTAGAGTATGCAACTGTAGCGCTCGATTGTTTGAAAGCAATCAATGATATGGAAAAAATTAAAAATCAAATTATCCTAAAATAGGAAAATATTGTATTACGTCATATAAATTAAGATTAATTAGCAGGAATCACTGATTTTTTTCTTTGTTCAGAATTTCGTTCGTTCAAAACGCGTATACAAATATCATATTTTTAAAATTTTAGAAAGGACAAAATTTTTTATTTTGATTAGGACTTCATTAAAATACTTAAAGTTCAGGTTATAATTTTCTGAAGGGTTGTAATTTGACGGATGTTGTTTTAACCTCGGATAAAGCTGCGTTTCCTAAACCAGATGTCGGGTTCTTCCTTCCTAGTTTTTTTCCAGGCGCGCCTTGGGAACAAATCCCAAAAATTGGCCGAATTGCCTTGGAAAAAATTATGTTCTCGAAAGTTTCAGAGAGTAATGGTATTGTAAGAGATACTTTTTATGGATTACGGAAAATTGAAGCTATTTTAGTAAATGCAGGAATAGATTGCGCCGTATATTCACCCTATACATTGGATAAGGTGGAAGAACCAAAGGTTTTCGGAGTATCTGCAATGGATCCTCTGGCACTTGGACCAGTTTCAGTCACGAGTATGGGGCTATTTGGGAATAAGGAGTATAATTTGACAGGTGACCTGGGAAAATTTAAACCACCCCTTTCCTTAATTAAATTCACAGAATTAATTGAAGAATTAAAAGAATTTGATGTACCGATAATTGTAGGAGGATCCGGGGCGAATCAATTCGAATTATTACCTCAAGAAATAGATAATTTAGGAATCGATTGTGTTTTCATTGGAGATGCAGAAATTGAGGGGCCTAAGCTAATTAAAAAAGCTTTACGAGGAGAAAAATTACCAAAAATTGTTAAAGCACCCCAAATCCCCAAAGAAACAGAAATTCCTACCATTATAAATCCTGTGAGCTGGGGGCTTGTTGAGATTTCCCGTGGATGCGATCGCCATTGTAGATTTTGTGATCCTTCAATGAGACAATTTCGATGGATTCCAAAGGCACACGTTATAAAAGAAATTAAAGTAAATATTAGAGCCTCCAGGAATGTTACATTAATGAGCGAAGATGTCTTTCGTTACGGGACTAAACAGCACGAATGGGTTCCAAATTGGGGTTTAGTTAATTTAGTTAATGAAGTTAAAAAGATACCAGGAGTTGGAACAATTGGGCTTTCGCATGCCTGTCTTGCTAGTGCCCTTGCAGCGCCAGACCAAATTGAAGCTATACGCGATGAATTAGAACTTTCGAGAACACATTATAGTTCTGTTCAAGCAGGGGTAGAGACGGGTTCAATCAGGTTAGTGGCTAAATATATGCCATTTAAAGGAGCGCCCTTTGAAGCGGATCAATGGCCTGAATTAGTGTTAGACGGATGGAAACTTTTATGTGAAAATTACATATATCCAGCAGGAACTCTTATGGTTGGCCTTGATGATACTGATGAAGATATCCAGGCGACGATAGATTTAGTTAAGAAATTAAATAGATACCCCGGCATGTGTTGGCCACTCACTTTCATGCCTTTAGGGTCGTTACGATCCAAGACGCGCAAGAATTTTTACACAGATTGGACCGCAATGTCGCCTAAAACCCAAGAACTCTTTCTATTATGCATTAACCATATGCTCGAGCAGAGCGAAAAAATGCATGAACATATCTTCGGAACACAATTTCATCGTCGAGTTTTGAATCACTTAGGAGCGCTTTTCGGTAGAGTGATTGTGCGATCAATTGAAGAAAAAGCGTATCAAAAAGGTAAGCATGATTATTTAAAAATGGGAAGAATTGCTTTAAAGGAATTTGTCAACTACGCTGCGCGCTATCTTAGAATGCGAGGTGAAAGGACAAAATTTTACGATGAAATCAAATCTTAATGGAAATATACCAGTTTTAATATAGTCTATTTAAATTGCTTTGATCTTCACTCATTTAATAATCTTAATTCTCTTGATATATTCCTTTGTATAACTTCAAATCATAATCCAATAAGTATTTAAAAAAAGAGAAGCATATTTTTAAAAATAGAATTTACTGAGAGATGTAAGGATATGCCCATATTTCGGAAAAGAAGGACGATTTGGCAAATTAAAGAGATGGAAGGATATTTAAATAAAGTTTTGGAAAGTCAGATTCCTCCAGATTATGATGTAAAACCCTATTCTCCTGAACATCAAGCATTAGATGCAATTATTCGATCTAATTGGGAGAGTCTTCATCCATGCGAACAAGATTTCATTTATTCATGGTTCATAGAACTTCAAACCGCAGAAGATCAGAAAAAAGATCTTCAGATAAGATTAAAGGATATCAATAAAGAATTGACCACAATCCAAGAAGAATCAACATCAAAAATTGAAGAATTAAATAAAAAATTAAGTAATATCAATTCTGAATTATTGAATTCGAAAAATGCGTTGAATCAAAAAGTTGAGTTTGTAAAAGAGCTTACAAATGCTATTCAAAATAAACAAATGGGAGAAGACCAGTTACAAGAAAGAATGAAAGAGAGAATCAAAAACATGGAAGATCGAATGATTAAACAACAAGAAAAATTTGAAGTAAGTCAAATTAAAATTGGGAATCAGTTTAAAACAAAGGTTATGGAATTAGACGAAGAAAAATTATTACTGAATGAAAAAATCGAGAAAAATAGAGAACATCTTACGCAGTTAGAAAAAGAAAATCAAGATTTGGGAAAAAGAAATCTCTTATTAAAGATATTTCAAGATAAATTAATAGCTATCAAATCTATTATTGAATCGACACCATCTAATAAATTAATTAAGGGAGGGAATTAGATGTCCAAACCATCATTATGGAAAGTTGAAGAATTAACCGATTATCAGAGAAAATTGGACAGTGAATTACCACCCTTATATGATTTCGAGCAGGTTCGACCAGTTCATCGAGAAATTGAATCTGTCATTCTCGAATATTATGCATTACTTCATCCGGTAATTCAAGATTTCATATATTCATGGTTTCTCTTATGGACCAACTTAAAAAAGAAGAATGAGGAGTTATTTGCAGAAATACTTCAAAAATCATCTATGATTTCGAATTATAGGAGCAATTCTGAAACAAAAATCAAGAGTCTGGGAAATCTAGTAAATATAAATCAATTTGAACTGAAGACAGTTAAGGAAAACCTCCAGCAAAAAGAATTAAAATTACAAGAACTAGAAGGATTAGATAAAGAAAAACAATTGGGCATATCAAATTTACGGATTGAATTAGAAAAAGAACTTGCCGAACTTAATCTCAGGCTATCTGAGATGCAAACACGATTCGA
>JABXJU010000078.1 GCA_013375405.1 Candidatus Helarchaeota archaeon | reverse complement strand
TCTCGTTTTAAGAGATGAAAAAGAATATAAAAAGTATTATCATAAGCGAGTTGCAAGCGAACAACAATTCGCAACATTGAAGAAAGACCTGTTCTTGGAATCCCACAAATTAATGGGATTGCAGAATATCCAGAAATATGTCGCCATAAAATGCCTCTGCATGCTCATCATCGCTCTTACATCTCTCCGATTAGGAGTTCCCGAAGCCCTCCGGTCTCCGAAATACTTCCAACATTAGCTCCCGACATAAAATTGGTTTGGCTCGAAAAATTTAAAGTCGGAAAGCGTGTAGATTTTGTCGGCAAAAAAAGAATTTTAACTCAAGCTAAATTTTAGGTAAGATTTTAATGAGTTAATTGATGAAAACACATAGAATTTTGAGGTTGAATTATGTTAATTGATAGCCATTGTCATTTAGATGCGAAATGGTTCAAGAACGATATCCCTTATGTAATTCAAAATGCCAAAAAGCAT
Organism: Candidatus Helarchaeota archaeon; assembly: GCA_013375405.1. The sequence goes on along the minus strand of JABXJU010000078.1, from coordinate 17,179 downwards.
GATATCGAAGCAATTATAACTTCAAGCATATCAGCTTCTATCCAAAAAGTAAAAAACATCGTGGCCCGATATCCAAATTATGTTTTCTGGGCGTTAGGCTTACATCCACCAGGCGTAAATACCCAAAGTGTCAAGACCATAACCAAATTGATTGAAAAATATAAAACAGAGATCGTAGCCATCGGAGAGGTTGGGCTCGATTATCATTGGGTAAAAGAAGAAAATCAACGGGAGCAACAGAAAGAAGCTCTAAAATTTTTCATTGATCTTGCAAAAAAACTTGAAAAACCTATAATAATTCATGCAAGGGATGCACAGACTGATACTATTGAAATATTGGAAGAAAATAATGCCGAAAATGTCCTTATGCATTGTTTTAGTGGTAATGAGCTCGAGGCTAAACGCGTTCTCAAGAATAAATGGCTTATATCAGTTCCGACATCAGTCGCAAACAGGAAAGTGCATCAGATGATGGCGAGAATCGTACCGCTCGATCAGATGCTATTAGAAACCGATGCACCCTATTTGTCACCTATCCGAAAAAAACGAAATGAACCCGCCAATATTCAGATAAGTGCTCAAAAAATTGCGGAAATAAAATCAACTACATTAGAAGAAGTGGCAAAAAAGACGACTGCAAACGCAAGGAACTTTTACCGGCTTGATGAAAGGATGAAATGATAAAACTTTTTATAAAGGAAATAAACTAACCTTCTATTACCAATAATTTTTAGAATAATTAATGGAGTATAAAGCTCTATGTCAGTTAAACCAGGTATGAATGCAAAAGAGATTGCAATTCTACACTACCAACTATTGACAGTAAATAATTTCGAGGAATGGTTGAAAACAATAAAAAAAATTCACCGGAAAAAGGCTAAAAAAAAGGGATCACGCCCTTATTATTGGTGGAATACTGGTAGAAAGAGGATTGATGAGCAAGGGATGTCTTACTCATTCAAAAATAAAGATGAACGCTACAGTAATGAAACACGCCAAAAATTTTTCTTCTATCGTCTGGATAAAGAAGGAAATGAAAGCGGTATGCCTGTTCCAATAACCCTCAGAAAAGATCCTGAAGACAATGATGAATGGCGTGTCGATGTCAGTAGCTGGTAATTTTTTTTCCAATTTTTTAATTAATTAGTTCAATGAATAATTACGCAGTCTTTTTTCAACTTGATGCATTACTCTTTTCATCCAGTAATTTTTGTACTCGATGTAAATGGCGGGCCACAGTAATAGTTTGGTAAGTAATTTCATGTATCTCTCCTTTTTCGATAACAAAATGAGAAATTTTAACCTTGCCCTCTGAAGTAAAATGGCGTTTAATATCTTGTCCTAAAGCATGTAATTGATAGCAATGGGGACTACCATCTATAGTTAAGATAATCAATTCTTCAATTTTTGAATATTTAATAATATTTACAAGCTTATAACCGACATGATCCATATGAAAGGCTTCCAAACAAACATGGACGGGAGTTCTGCCTTCTGTGAACTCTTTAAGAATAGCAGGATAGCGATCAGGTACGCATGTGCCATACAGAAGTAACTTTTGGGTATCCCTAAATCTTTTATCACCAACATTTAATTCTAATAAACTCAATTTAATCTCTTCTTCATCCTTTTTGTAAATAATTCTTACAATATCTATAATATTGTTGTGGATTATGATTCAAGCTCTTTTAATTGAACGTGAGAAATGAATCAAAGGACAGATAATTACCAAAATGGCATTAGCAGTAACTTGGTTTGATAGAAGTGTTGGAGGGGGGAGTTTTAAAAAAACTTTTACTGTATATCAATTTTATTTTTTACTTGTCTTCAAAAGCTTTTATTAAATCCTCACTAGTTGCATATCCCAATTTACTGGCTATCTTTTTCAATGTCATATCTACTGTTTTTTGCACTCTTGAACTCGTATCATTCCTTAACGATTTTATTAATGCTGGGACTATTTCTTCTACCTTTTCTACGATCACTTCCAAGACGCCTGCAGCTACAGCTCGGACCCCTTCGGACGTATCTCCTTCTAGCGCTTTTAGTAATGTTGGTACTGCGTTCCTTGCCTGATCTTTAAGGGCGCCCAGTACATCAACAATCCAATACCGCACCATTTCTCTCTGTTCTTCCTCAAATGCCGTTATCAGCACTGGCACAACTAATTCGCCCATAGCTAATAAATTGTTCTTTGCAGTGAACCTAGTGACGAAATCCTCAGAATCTAATTCCTCGATTAATTCTCTAATTCTTTGTTCAGACATTTACTTTTCTCAACCTATGTAGATCACTCAATTAATTTTCTAAATTAAGAAAAAACTAAATATTTAAAGATTTTTAAAAGAGTAACGAATTATTAATAACTTCACTAAAAAGGTATTAATCATACGTAGTGAAGCGATTAGAGGGTTAAGAAATTAGTAAAATTACAATGACGATTGCTGGATCGGACAGCAGTGCAGGAGCAGGAATTCAGGCTGATCTAAAAACTTTCGCGGCACATAAAGTATATGGGGTTTGTGTGATTACCGCCATTACATCTCAAACCACCACGAAAATTTCTGATATTTTTAAAATTCCAATAGAAATAATCGAAAACCAGCTAGATACGTTACTTGAAGATGTTTCAGTTGATGCAATTAAAACTGGAATGTTGGTGTCTTCTCAAATTATTGAACTTGTTGTAAATAAAATAAATGCCGTAAATGTTCCGATTGTGGTGGATCCCATAATTAAAGCTGGAACGGGCCGTAGTTTATTAGAAAAATCTGCAATGGATACATTGGAGTCACTGCTTTTTCCGATTGCAGAGATTATAACACCAAATATTTTTGAAGCAGAAAGTTTTTCTGGTATTACAATAAAATCTGAAGCAGAGGTTATGAAGGCTGCTGAAAAGTTAATAAAAAAAGGAGCACAAGCAGTTCTTATCAAAGGTGGAGATTTAGATTCAAAAGATATTATGGATTTTTTGCTTTTAAGGGATGGAACTAACCAGATATTTACAAAAACAAGAGTTTCAAACCAAGAGCGTCATGGTTCGGGTTGTGTGTTGTCTGCTGCGATTACAGCAAACCTGGCAAACAATTATGATTTGCTTGAATCAGTGGAACGGGCAGAAAAATATGTAGAGAAGATTTATCCGGATGTGTTGGAAGTAGGACGAGGTACACCACCTATGAATCCATTCTATGGTTTATTTTAAAATAAAATTCAAAATGAAAAAAGGAATTCAAGAATATTTTCAAAATTTAAGAATAATTTACTATCTAATCAAAATAAGAAAATTGATAAATTAAAGACCCTTGATTCGTTCAATGGCGGTTTGTATTTCTAGTTCATTCTTAGCGATAGGTAAATTATCCACGTAATTCGGGAGGCCTCTTAATAATTCTTCAATGAGAAGCATCAGTGCTTTTCCAGGTGGGATATCTTTTTGCTCTACACCTCCATCTGGGAAAGTTATAGAGGCTTCTTTCCATGAACTCCCCTCAGCATCTTTCGCAACAAGACAATAAATGTAATCTTTAGTATTAATTACAACTGATGCCACACCGGGCTTCATTGCACCTGTTAAAATTCCGATCATATCTTCTTTACTCATTTCACTTGCCTCTGGTATCGACACTTAATAAAAAATTGCTATATATTAAGAAGATGTATCTTATTTTTAAACATTTATCTATCAAAATAAATGTTTTTCCCACTGGCTGAAAGGGGGATAGCTATAATCAAATCGACGTCTGGCAAGTATCCAAGTTCCTTAGCGGCTTTTCCGGGGCGATACATAATTCGACAGTCTATATTATGGATTGATGCAGTTTTAACTGCAGTCCCTAGTGCAATACCTAAATCCATGAGCTTAAACGCACAGCATGCTTTGATATCTGGTGATTTTTTCCTCGTTTCAATAAGTTCTTCACAGGTATTAAAACCACATAAGCCACAGTTTATTAAATCGATTGGGATTCCCTGAATTCCAATTAAAACAATAACAGAGGAATCCTCAATATTTTTTGCGTCTCTATACCAATTATCGCCCTTTTTTGATGTGTAAGATCTCATTTTTTCAGCGATATTCTTCTTCTCTTCACCAATTACGAGGCCCGTATGAATGCTATCAAGTCCCTTCGATTTAGGAGCAGTTCGTGCGGATATAAGCATCATTTTAGCAAGGTCCACGATGGCTTCTTGCTCTGAATCTAACCCTTTTTTAATTGGCATTTTCATCAACCTATCAATATTTCATTAAAATCAATATTTATAATCTCCTTTTTAACAATAAAAATTATTTTGGAGGAAGAGTGATATACTCTCCATTAGAAACTATTGCTAAAATAGCGCCACACTTGCCTGGAGTCATTTTTATGGGTTTTATACTATGGGTTATTCCTGCAGGAATAAAAACTGCACCTGGGCTCTTGATTTCATAAGTTTCCATTTCATGACTATCTCCTAATGTAACTTCAACAGTGATTGCAGCGGTATCTCCGATTATCAGGTAAATTTCATCGCTTCCCTCAGGGTGACGATGGCGATCCGCCCATGAAACTTGAGGGTTTTTAGCTAGGTCTTCAGTTACATGTAAAAAAAAGTAATATACCCATAACTTGGCATCAGGAACACGATTTTTACCCATTAGAATTGGGTAAAAGAAAATATCAGGTTTGTGAAAGGGCAGGGAGCGTTCAGTTTTAACTCCGCTTACTACATTTTTCGCATATCTTTTGCTCATTATTTTAACTCCTTTAAAGTAGTTAAGTGATGAATTGTAAAATAGAATATTTGTAATAGATAATAAAGAATTTTCGTTCATTTTTCTTTAAAGAGTTTAGTCTCAAAGGAAGCAAATCGTTTTTTCGTCGAACTCTGTAGAATTTCATGAAAAGATTTAAAAATTGGATGAATTTTAGATTTAATTATTCAGAATTTATTGAAAAATCAGTATGGAGGTTCGATAAAAAAAGAATAGGCAAGAATTTATTTGACAAAAATTATTTAAATGAATGACTGGACATTTCTGTTCTGCTTTTTATTTTTTAATCCCAACCCCCTCCTCCCTACATTCCCCTTTGCAGTATCAGAAACTAGATATCATTTTAATTTGAATATGCTATTCTTACCACTATTTTTTTGAATTATCAATAAGTAATATATCTTATGAGTAATGGCGACGAGGAACTCGATGAGGAATTAGCAAAGATTCGTCAGAAGAAATTAAAGAAATTGAAATATAAACTAATCCATCCTGAGGAAAAAAAGTTCGATACGGGAGGAAAAGTCTATCTTTTAAGTGTCTTGAATTTTTGGGAGTTAGTCCAAAAATACGAAAAAGTGGTAATTGAATGCTACGCGGATTGGTGCCGACCTTGCAAGGCAATCGAACCCATACTCAATAAGTTAGCCAGCCTACATCGAGATATCCTGTTTGGAAAGTTAGATATTGACCAATCTGCAGTGATTGCTGAGCAATTTCAAGTACAGGGGGTTCCTACAATCTTATTTTTTAAGGGAGGTCATCTTATTGACAGGCAAGCAGGAGCCCTCCCGATAAACACCATCGAAGCCCATATTCGTAAATTTTTAGTTTAACGAAACAATTATTTGAGGACTATCAATTGAGTAATATAGTGTTTTAGACATTTTTGGAAAGGGCTCTAATATTTCAAAATAAAGGTAGAAGCGATGACTGAGAGTGATATAGAAACTACAATGGATGTTCTTGAAAACCAAGATATAATTTTAAAGTGGAAGAGCCCCAATCTTGAGAAAGAATTAATTTATTTTACGAATAAGTGTACGGGCTGTGGGATTTGTCCTACTATTTGTCCAACTAAAGCAATTGAATTGGGGCCTGTCCATGAGATTGCGACTGCTCTCGAATCCAGAGAAGCCCAACCAATGGCCCCTTATGTTTTATTTGATTTAGAAAAATGTGTATTTTGTGGATTATGTGCGATTCTTTGTCCTGTTAATGCAATAGATTTCAAATTCAATGAATTATCCATTAAAAAAATGCCTGAATATCCAAAATTGGATTTTAAAATAACCCTAGATGAAGAACCCTGCATTCCATGTCGGTATTGTGAACTTATTTGTCCAGTGGATGCAATTAAAACTGACTTAAAACTTCAAAGAAAAGATGACGTTGTGAAATATCCTGGTAAGAAACGTGGTGAAATTCCAGAGGATCTTTCGGGCTCTATTAAAATTGATGAGAAAAAATGCGTTTATTGTATGTTATGTATGGATTTTTGCGATGCGGTTGAAATTGATGAGGCACTGACTGAACCCAATCGTCCGTATCCCGGTAAGAATCTACGCATTAATGAGAAAAAATGCGATTATTGTGGATTATGTGCCAAAATTTGTCCCACTGAAGTATTCAAAATTACATGTGATTCAAAAGTAAAACGAACTATTAAGGACCCCAAAATTGAAGGGGAAGCCGTTATTGATGAGGATAAATGTATTGCTTGTGGCTGGTGCGTTCTCTGTCCAGTTGAAGCCATAAAATTAGAAAAATTTTTTGAGGGAAAAATAACTTTACAGAAATTAGACAAATGTGATCCGAGTGGCTGCAAGGCATGTATTAAAATATGTCCATCCAACGCGTGGTACCTTCCAAAAGATCCCAAAGAGAAGATTGCAGTCAATGACGATTTGTGTTTATATTGTGGTAGTTGCGAATTATCCTGTCCATATGATTGTATAAAACTAGAACGGACAAAAATTAATTATACAGGTGGAGATCTCACACAACCATGGATAAATAAGTGGAAAAATGCCTTTCTATCTCTCATCGGGAAGGTAATCTCCGAGATAAAATTAAAGACTATTCCAGTGAAAATCGAAGAAATCGAAAAAATTGTTAAAGAAAAGCGAGAGATCCCTCTAGTTCCTGAGGAAATTAAAAGCGAATATTTGAAACGCCTAATTAAAATTCGAGAACTATTAAATAAAGTGAAAACACGATATTGGGTAGAGGGGAGAATTAAAAAGAGACCTCTTCAGGATTAATTTGAATTATTGTCTAGAGTATTAATAATGGGAATCAATTCTCCACAATTAGGACATATATTATCCTCTTTTAAATAATTGTTTTTAATTCCAAAGATGGTTCTTTCAATTAATAAAGATTCACAATTCGGACAGAAGGTATTTTCTTGTTTATGACCATGTACATTTCCTATATAAACAAATTTAAGACCTAGATCTATTCCAATTTTATAAGCCATTTCTAATGTTTCTAGTGGGGTACGATAATCTGCTAAACCAATTTCTAGAGCCTTATAGGCAGGGGAATATTGATTACAGTGCCAAGGGGTGTCTTCTCCAAGGAGGGTTGTAATTTTTTTTGCAATATCCATTAAAAGATCCTCAGAATCATTTTCATGGGGAATAATTAAAGTAACAACTTCAACGTGAACACCCAACTCCTTAGCAATTTGAAGATTTCGCCACACACTATCGAGATTTGTAGTGCAGTGTTTTTTGTAAAAGGAATGATCTCCTTTTACATTTGCACATATAGCGTTTAATCCAGCTTTAATTAAAAGTTTAAGGGCATCTTCAGTCATATACATATTCGTAACATACGTTTGATAAAAATTTAGGGGGCGGGTTAATTTTATAACATCAAGAGCGTATTCTAATAAAAGTGTAGGCTCGTTTAAACTAAAACTGGTTCCTTGCGATTTAAATTTAGTTAATAATTCAAGAAATTGTTCCTTAGATAGATAATTATTAGAATTATCAAGTGGGGGAGTTTTACTTATTTCCCAGTTCTGGCAGAAAGGGCAAGTAAAATTACAGCTCCATGTACCAACAGTTAGTGCTTTCGTCCCTGGAAAAAAGTGATAGAGCGGTTTCTTTTCAATAGGGTTGTTGGAAATTGAGCTAATATTTCCATATAATAATGTATATAATTTTCCTTTCTTATTTATTCTAGTTTTACAGAATCCTAATTTTCCATCGGAAATGACGCAACGTCGTTCACATGTAGCGCAGCGCAGGGTATTTGAGTCCTTCTTTTCATAAAGTAAGGATTTTTTCAAAAAGGGGCTCTGATACACCTTTATTCGCCTAACCCTTCATCATATAGGTAGAAGGAGTAGTAATTGAATTAAAAAAGCAACTAATTTATTCTAATTGACTCAGCGATTTGAAGTGGCGAATAAGTTTTAATACTTCCCAGATTTTGACTTGGTCACCTTCAGTTAAAAGATTTCGTAAAAAGGCAGCGAGATCGCCTCGTTCTACAAATTTGCGAAATTCTTCTACTTCCCAAATAATATTTTTCATTTCAGTACCTGGAGCGGAGGAAGCCCATGTACTTTTCGGAACGGGACGCATTTCTTCCTGTTGAGCTTCATATTGGGGTTGCGCGTACTGCTGCGGTTGTTGATATGCTTGTTCTTGGTATTCTTGAGGTTGTTGAAATGCTTGGGGTTGCATTGGAGGTTGAGCCGGAGCTTGAGCTGCGGCTTCTGGACCAGCGCTCCCTGTGATTTGTGAAAGTGCGCGTGCAACATCCATGTAAGCTACTCCCGCGCCACCATCAGGAGTAACATAAGCGAGAAGTATTCTATTACTTTCAATCGAAGCGACAATATGACCCTGTCCAAGAATGTTAGTGGAAACTAATCGTTCAGGAGTGCATTGAAGAGTAGAATATTTAATACCTTGAACAACAACTGAAGGAGATTGTTGTCGCCACGAGTTTAAAACACCAATAATATCAGATGATATATCCCAATTTGATGTTTGAAAGACCACATTACCCTCTTGAGTAAGAAGAGTTGCTGCAGTTATCGTACTATTACCACTCATCAAGTCTCTTACGATATAATCGATGTTTGCTGCATCATCTGACACTTAGAAACCTCATTTATACAGAACGTTCTTCATTAATGAATATCAATTGTCCTTTAAATTTGTTATCATTTAATATTTGTCGAAGAAATAAGAAGGAATTTATCCAGAGACTATTTTTTAGGGTGGAAAATAAGTGATATTTAAATTTTATTTAATCATTTTTTTGAATAATTCCTTTCCATTCCTTGTAAGCTCTATTCGATTCTTATTTTTTGTAATGCGGGAAATATGAATTAATCCGGGAACTTCTAATTGCATCAAAGTTTGGAATAGTTTCGACTCTGATAAGTCTGAATAGTCTTTTTGTAATAGTCGAAGCAATTCAGCGTCTAGCACGACTCCCTTATTTCGTACCAATGCATACAAGATTAAATTCTTTAAAGGCGTAGGATTCCATATTGACCCTTTCATAGTATAACTCCATAAAAATGTAGAATTCTTAAAAAATAAACAAAATATCAGTTTATTTTGCGAAAATTCTTGTAATTAAAAGTCAAAGAATATATTAAATCATATACTTAAAAATGTGTCCTATTGTTTTCATTAAGGACCTAATTGAAAAAAAGGCGGCGATTTAACAGAATATTCGCTACCCGTAATGACTTGAAGCCTCTGTTGGCGGCTTTTTCAACTTTTCCATACTCTTTTTGTAGAAGGCCCGGACATCAGGAAGGATGGTAGGGTGAATTTGTTTGATCGCGGTTTCAAAGTGGTGGAGATAGACTATATCAGCAGCACGATCTTCACGGAGAGCAAGTAGAGCTGCTTCATTGCAAGCACCTTCAATATCACTCCCAGCAAAATCTTTTGTCATTCGGGCGAGATAATCAAGATTAACATCTTCTGCTAGGGGCATATTTACAGTATAAAGCTCGAAAATTTTCAGACGGCTTTCTAAATCAGGAGCACCAACATAAATAATGCGATCAAATCGCCCAACACGCAGGAGTGCCCGGTCAATAATGTCAGGGCGATTAGTGGCAGCAATAACTACAACGTCTCGAAGAGTTTCAAGTCCATCCATTTCAGTTAAAAGTTGACTAATTACACGTGCGGTTACATTTGAATCGTGAGTCATACCGCGTTTTGGTGCAATTGCATCTATTTCATCAAAAAAAACGATAGCTGGAGAAGCTTGTCGAGCTTTGCGAAAGACTTCGCGGACAGCTTTTTCAGATTCGCCGACCCATTTTGAGAGTACCTCTGGCCCCTTAATCGATATGAAATTTGCTTCGCTTTCCGTAGCTATCGCTTTAGCTAAGAGAGTTTTTCCGCATCCAGGAGGCCCTACAAGAAGAACACCTTTAGGGGGAGTAATTCCCATCCTTTTAAAGCTTTCTTGATCCTTAAGAGGCCATTCAACTGCTTCTCGTAACTCTTGTTTGACACTTTCTAATCCTCCGACATCAGACCAATGAACATTCGGGATTTCGATTAATACCTCACGAATAGCTGAGGGTGAAATTTCTTTCAAGGCAGATAGAAAGTCCTCCATGCGAACTTCAATTTGATCAAGTATCTCGGGAGGAATTTCTTCCTCTTCAATATTTATTTTTGGGAGATATCTTCGGAGAGCTTTCATGGCTGCCTCGCGGCTAAGTGCAGCCAGGTCAGCTCCAACATATCCGTGAGTAATATTAGCCAACAATGTCAAATCTACATCGTCAGTTAAAGGCATCCCGCGAGAATGAATCTGTAAAATTTCTTTTCGTCCATTTTTATCAGGAACTCCGATTTCAATTTCGCGGTCAAAGCGGCCAGGACGCCGTAATGCAGGATCGAGCGCATTTGCTCTATTAGTTGCACCGATAATCACGACTTTTCCACGAGCTTTTAGACCATCCATAAGAGCTAGGAGTTGGGCCACCACTCGCCGTTCTACTTCACCCGTTACCTCTTCTCGTTTCGGAGCGATTGCGTCCAGTTCATCTATAAAAACTATACTGGGTGATCTCTTTTCAGCATCATCAAAGAGAGTTCTAAGTCTTTTCTCGGACTCGCCATAGAATTTACTCATAACTTCAGGCCCATTTATAGGTTTAAAAAATGCGTCGGATTCGTTTGCCACAGCCTTCACAAGGAGTGTTTTTCCGCATCCTGGCGGCCCTCGGAGTAAAACGCCTTTTGGTGGATCAATCCCTAATTTTTTGAAAAGTTCAGGATGTTTTAAAGGGAGTTCAACCATTTCACGAATACGTTGAATTTCAGCTTTTAGTCCTCCAACATCTTCATAAGTAATAACAGGAATACCACCCGGTATTTCGTCCTTGGCTTGCTCACTCACCCTTAACATAGTTTTTTGTTTTACAACTACAATTCCTTTAGGTTTTGTTCCAATAATTTGGAACGGAACTTCCCTGGCAATTCCAATTGGGATATAAATAACATCGCCTTGAGTGAGGGGATAATTGAGGAGCTTCCGTTTAATAAAACTCTCTACATAGGGATCACCTGATGTAATTCGCACATTAGTCGGTGCAAGCAAGACTTCTCTTGCCGGTTTTTCAAGGGCTTTTTGAATATGAACTCTCTCTCCAATTGAGACCCCTACATTCTTACGAAGTCGCCCATCCATTCGTATTATGCCCATCCGCTCGTCTTCTTTATAGGCAGGCCATACAATCGCTGCAGTGACCCGGCCTTTCCCTTTTATTTTTACGATGTCGCCCGTCCGAACCTTTAAGTGTTGAAAAGTATCGGAATCTAATCGGATAATGGACCGTCCAACGTCTCGTTGTTTAGCTTTAGCGACTTTTACTTCTATCTCATCTTTTGGTTCCGCAGTGTCGTCTTCCAATTCTATCAATCCCCAAAAGCTCATTGATTATTATCTGCAATATAAAACACAACCCCTTTTATAGAAGTTTTCGAAAAAAAATTTTTTTAAAAAGAGGAAGGAATTCACTCCGAATCAAACCGAAATAAATTTCGCGGGTATATTGGCTTGATTTTATACAATTCTCTTATGATTTGGCGAAATGAGAGCACGATTGAATCATAATCTTGCTTTTTTTCATATGTTTTGATGAAAAATTTAAGGATTGTTATTATTTTTTCAGTGCCCCCTCCTATATCGAAAATAATTATACTTACAACTTCTCTATTTCTGTCCAAATGTACTTCCAAGCTATATTTTTCGGGAGGGCGAACCATAATTTCTTGGATAATGTCAGTAATTTTTGTATTCTCTTGTAAAATAATATGTGCTATCGTACCTCTCATTAAAAATTTCATAGCGCAATACCTATCATATATTGTTATCTTCAATACCTTTTAGCAAACGACACTTTATAGGTTTTTGTTTTTTGTCCGCAATAAATATTAAAATAAATCTAAGTTTATTGCAAGTAAGAATATTCAAAGTAAAATCATAGTAATGAGAGGATTGAAACTGGGTGACTGAAGAAATACAAACCGATGTGGCATGTATCGGAGGAGGACCTGCCTCCGCATTTGCAGCGATGGAAATCTTAAAATCTCGTAAAAATACAGTAGATATTTTTGAAGAACATAAAGAGATAGGGGTTCCTGTGAATTGTGCGGGATTGGTGAGTATAAATGGGTTCAGAAGATTGCAAATCAAAATTCCTGATGAGTGCATTCAGCACCGAGTAAGAGGCTCAATATTTTATTCCCCTTCAGGATATACAGTTAGAGTGAGCAGGAAAAAAACTCAAGCATATGTTCTTGATAGAGCGAAATTTGATAAATTTTTAATGAGTCAAGTGGAAGAATTGGATGGAAAAGTTCATCTTAACGCTAAAGTCATTTCAATAATAAAAAAGGATGAAAAAGCTATTGGATTAAAGGTGAAGAAAGAAGAAAACATAATAAAAATAAAATCCAAAATTGTGCTTGATGGGGAAGGGGTCAGGACAAAATTTATAAAAGTTATGGGGTTAACGCCAACGAGATGGGATACTTTAGTTCCTGCTGTCCAATATGAAATGAAAAATGTAAAAATTGATGAAGATTTTGTTGAAATTTACATGGGAAGAAAAATATCTCCAGGATTTTTCGCATACATCATTCCTACATCTAATAACACTGCCAGAATTGCAATAGGAAGTAAATTTGGTAAACCCAAAGATTATTTGAATTATTTTATCAACAAACATCCCATTGCATCAAAAAAATTGAAAAATGGGATAATATATCAGAAGGGTGGGGGTTTTTTGCATCTTAGGGGACCTATTAAAAAAACTTACGCGCCGGGTTTTATGGGAATAGGAGATTCGGTTGGGCAAGTTAAAGCAACGACAGGGGGAGGAATTGTTTTTGGAGGATTATGCGCCAAAATTGCAGGAAAAGTATCGAAAGATGCTATTGAGAAAAATGAATTCTCAGGAAATATTCTGAAAAAGTATGAAATAGAATGGCATCGGCTTTATTTGAGAGAATTAAGGCTGATGAGAATTCTCAGAGGGACTGTAGATTCGATGCCAGATAAAATTATTGACGAACTTTTTTTATCACTTTCTAAAGAGGGAATTCCGGAATTAATAGAAGAAATTGGAGATATGGATATGCAAGGAGCTTTAATTAAAAGAGTGTTATTTAGTCCAAAAATCTTGAAAATTGGAATAGCGACCTTAACCAGAATTTTTCTGCGGTAAATATCTATGATTATATGGAAAATTTAAAATAACTTCAAGTATTACGTAAAAAGAACCTGAAATAGTTACAATTATTCTGAGGTTAAGGATTTTGGCTAACATCGAGACCCCTATTTGTGCTAGTTGCGGAAAAATTATGATTCCAAGAGAATTTGCAGTAAAGTTTTCATGTCCGAATTGTAGTAATGTAACGATCTGGCGTTGCGAACGCTGTCGTCAATTTGCGCGTTTTTATAAATGTTCAAAATGTGATTTTGAGGGGCCTTAATACCAATAACAATAGGAGGCGACCCAATGGCAGATGTTGTGGTTCAAATGAAAGTTCTTCCAGTTGGTATAGAAGTTGATTTAAATAAATTGCAAGAGCAAATTAAAAATGTTCTACCTGAAGGTATGAGGATTTATAAAGTAAAAGAAGAACCCATTGCCTACGGTTTAAAGTGTCTCAAGGTGACTGTTATAATGCCGGAAGCAGAAGGTGGAACAGATCCAGCTGAGGAAGCTATATCATCAATCAGTGAAGTCAGCCGTGTTGAAGTAGAGCTCGTGTCTCGTTTATGAAATTATGATTTTTGCATTTTTTATTTCCAGAAATCTCTTATGAATCGTTCCTCTTTTTTTTCGAAATTAAAATAAACGCTAAGTTTTTTTGCTTCATCAGGATTATATTTGTAAATTATACTCAAGAAGGGGAGATATTCAGCAATAGCTTTAGAAATCCCTACACCAGTTTTGGTTCGGATTTTTTCACCTATTGAGGCCATATCACCACGTCTAAGTTTACTAAGATTTTGAAAGAAAAATCGAGGAAATATACTATAATAATTCACAAAATGATATGGTGATTTGGTTCGCGCTAGAGAGACACCTGCAGATAATTCAAGTGAGAAATATGGAAAGAGCCGCCATATACTTTTTTCAGCTTTGCGTTGGATTCGTCCCCAGATTATATCTGCATTCGATAAAGCTTGATAAGCAGCTGCTAACTCCTGTGGATCTTTCATATGTTCCGGAATTATTTCGTTAATTCGCTGCATGAGTAAGCTAAAGTCGCGAGTGCTGATATTTACTTGCCAGAGTATTTTTTGAATTTCCTCAACATTCTGCTCTCGGAAAATAACCCTTAGAGCTTCAAAAATAGTTTTATCCTCATCACGGATTTGATGGAGATTTTTGAGATCATCTATTATGAGATGACTCTTACCCGCCGCAACACTCTGTAAATCATTAATCGCAGCTCTCAAATCACCTCTCGCATTTTCACTTATCTGCATCAATACTTTATCATCACACTCAATATTCTCCGTGTTACAGATTTTTTGTAAAACTTTTTTTATAGTTGTTTTTTGAATTGCTTTGAATTTAATTTCTTGGACATTGCGTTTTAGTGTGTTGAATTTCTGGTCAGAAAGATCATTAGCAGTTAATATGATAGGATTTCTTGTGTCCTTAATTATATTAATGAGGGCGCCAATGCCGCCGCGATCTTGTATCCCACTAATTCCATCAACTTCGTCAACTAATATAATGGTTCCCTTTTTACTTTTAATGGATTTTTTCATGGCAGCAGTTCCGACAAGGCGTTTTATTTTATCTTTATTTCTAATATCACTTGCATTAATTTCGATTAAATCATAATTATGTCTAACAGCCATAACATAAACTGTTGCTGTTTTCCCAGTTCCAGGAGGGCCCACAAGAATGATAGTATTTTGTTTTGAGGATATTTTGCGAAAATTTAATAGATAGTCATCAACCTTTTTAACAGCAGATGGGTTTCCGACAATATCTTCTGTATTTTCGGGAGTGTATTTCTGGGTCCAAATTTGAGATTGACTCATATTATCCGTCCATTTTAATTGAGGTTTAAAATCCCTAGTTGAGCTATAAATGCGCTTAAGTGAATCTCTTCGTTGGCACCTTTTTGTAATCGTAGTTCGTAATCTCCTAGTAAATCAAAAATAAAAACTTTCCATTCTTCAGGAATAGGAAATTTTGTAACTGCGAGACGAATATGGCTGGTTATTTGAGTTCCCGTCAAACCATATTGGATAAATAATTCACGTAATTTCGTCCTTGCTGCTAAAAAATCTTTATTTAAGGCGAGTCCAATCATTTCTTTCACTTTATAATCTAAAAATTGATTAGCTGTTTTATGAACTGAATCAGCATCAATTCTTTCTCCAATATGAACTGAGGCTACAGCTTGGAGTAAATTTATAGTTCGAATCATGTTTCTTTTACCTAAATAAAGAATCGATGATATAGCTTCATCATCAATAGAGATTTCTTCTTTAGATATGATATAGCGGAGAATCGCTATAATATTCGAATCACTTAGTGGATTAAAATGTAAAATTATAAATCTTGATCGAATAGGCTTAATTATTTTTGAAAGGTTTTCACATATAAGACAGAATCGGCATGTACGTGTGCTTCTTTCTATTGTCCGACGTAATGCTTGTTGAATATTCATAGTAAGGTTATCAGCGTCCTTAATAATTAGAGCACGGAAAGGAACTTCTGAAAATGAACGCATCATTGGAAAATTACGAAAAATGCTCTTAAAGAGAAAAGTTAATCCAGGGGTTCCAGAATTCGTACGTTTATATTCCTGTTCAGCAAGATTATACCATTTCCGCTTAAATTTGATAAAATAATCTTTGGAATCGTTAGCATTGATTTCTTCAACATTATAGCTGAAATATTCCTGAAATAAATCACTCAATAAACTTAAAATTGTGGAGGTTCTGCCTTTAGGCGAGAAATATTTAATTACTCTGTACCTGGAGGACCTACCAACAGTAAATGAGGTAAGGTTCTTTTCTCAACATAGCCTTTTAATTGGGCTTCTTTGTCTTCCATCCCGATGAGGTTTTGTAGCGTCATTGGGCGAAATTTTTCAGTCCATATTTCATTCACTTGCAACATCTAATTCACAACTCCATATCAATAATTTTTTATAAGAGAATAAAATAAAAACAAAAACAATAAAGTTTCCTTGAATCTTAATCAATTAAACACCTAAAACCTTTTAAAAAGTATATATATTCGAATTTCATTTGGATAACTTTATCCACCGACCTTCGGAAAGATAGCTAAAAACCTATGAGTTATAAAGTTTATCAGGAGGCATCTTTCAAAATGAGTGAATATAGAAAGAACATGTTTGAAATTGAAGCAGCATGGATGGGATTTGTTGGGTCGGTTACATCAATAATTGTTGGTTTAATTATAGGAATATTTAATATCTCATTAATTACCGATTATCCAGGGACACTTCAAGAATATGGAGATTATTTTCAGGGATTAGAAGGAGAAGGAATTGGTATTGCAAATACGGTTACCATACTTTTACCTATAATTTATTGGATTATATTTGCTGTAGGATTATTAGGGCTATTTATCTCATTATTTCGGACTAATATAGGAATCCGATTTTCTGGATTTCTCCAATTTTTAACTTCTATAGCAGGTTTAGCTTGTCTTCTTGCGTCAGTTTTAATTTTAAGTGCACAACAAAACTCGATTCAAAATTTTCTTGATGAACCGCAAAGTATTGCGACATATGGAATTTCTGTGCCACATCTTCTCTTCTGGCCTGCAATTGTATTATGTGGGATTTGGTTGATTGGATCTTTTCTTATGATGAGTGCAGCTCCTATGAATGAAGCGAAATTCCA
>JABXJU010000346.1 GCA_013375405.1 Candidatus Helarchaeota archaeon | reverse complement strand
CTTTTTTTACAGAAATTATGCAAATCCATCTTATTTTTTTCGAATACATTATTTAATGTAGATTCATCAGGGGGGATTGTACTCTTTTCTTTTTCTAAGGGAGGTACTCTTCGTCTTTTGGATTTTGCATTCCAGAAGGTAGTCAAGGTTTTTTGCATACTCTTTCATATTGATTATCTCTTTTAAAGTCCTCAAAAATTGAGTTTATAATAATATTAAATTTATATGAATTATGAAAAAAAGAGAATTAAAAGCAGGCTTCCTATTTCATCACATTGGTGCGATGGCAATTGTCGATCTATCTCTATTTGAGATTTATCTTTGACAGCAATAGCCTGCTTTGCTGCTGCTTCTTGCCTGTTCTGCTTTGCATCTATCGCACTCTGTTTAGCCGACAGGCTCTTTTTGAGCATGTCTATGGCCGCAATAGCTGCATTTAGCCATTCATCTTCACGCTCCTGATTATTTATTAAAGGAATTATAATTTCATAAAGAGTTATGATCATTTAAATAGTTAATTATCCCCCCCCCGCTAAAGTTACAAAATAAATTGCAACAATAAAGGAGACAACGAAAAGGATTATTACTATAGCACCAATAAAGAGGTTTCTCTTTTCCCTAGCGGAACGCCTTTTTTTCCGATACGATTTTCGTCGCGACATCGTTAGACTCCAAGAGCGAGTATGGTATTTTCAAGTGTAAGATTATTTTATTAATGGAATTACCTAAATAAATAACAATCGTATGTAAAAAAATACGCTATTTGGTTTTTATTTCTATTTTCATGATGTAATATAGTTGAGTATTCTGGGATTGTTCCATGTCATTAGATCAGTTTTTAAAGAGACCGCAGGAAAAGAGAAAGCAAAAAAAGGAAGAGGAAGTAATTTTTAAAGAATTGGAGCAAGAAGAAGTCGAAAAATTAAAAGAAGAAAAGAAAGTCAAACCTAAAAAA
The DNA here is from genome assembly GCA_013375405.1 of Candidatus Helarchaeota archaeon. Next base: position 1,903 of record JABXJU010000346.1, on the reverse strand, counting down.
GAAGATTTGAAAAAACCTGTTTCAGAAGATGGTGAATCGCTTGAAGGGATTATTTTAGATGTTGGATATGATGGACAAAACGCTAAAGCGTATCTCTGGATTTATGATTTAAATACGCAGACTCTAAAAAAGTGGTTAGATACGTCGGGGCATTTACCATATTTATTATCTAACCTTGATGTAACTGAAATTAGAACACATCATGCTAATGTGTTAAGACATAGAGGATTTGCCGAGTTGAAAACTATTAAGAAATTTGATTTGCTACGGGATAGACCGATAAAAATGACCAAGGTGATTGCAAGAGATCCCCTATCCATTGGCGGTCGCATAAATAGTATTCGGAATATGCTGAAGGGGAATTCTTGGGAAGATTATATTAGATACCATAAATGTTATGCATATGATAGACAAATAGTTCTGGGGATGCCATACCAAATTAGGGACAACAAGTTAAATCCCATCCAACCAGAGATTTCCGACTCAATTAGAACCCAAATATTAAAGTTATTCGAATCAGAGAAGGAGGAGTATCTTCTCGCCTTGGACCAATTCTTAGGCTATTTCTTTAGTCCGATTCCGAATATTAAAAGAGTCGCCTTTGATATTGAGGTGTTTTCTAAGGCAGACCGGATTCCTGATGCAGGGAAGGCGGAGGAACAAATCATCGCTATAACCTTTGCAGGAACAGATGGATTAAAACGAGTTCTTGTATTAAAAAGGGATGATGTGGAAAAAGGGGAAAGAATTTCCGAATGTGAGGCAGAACTTGAAATTGTTGCGAGTGAAAGAGAATTAATTAAGGAAGCTTTCAAAATTCTTGAAAAATATCCGATTGTATTAAGTTATAATGGTGATAATTTCGATTTGAAATACATCTATCATCGAGCCATCAACCACTTAGGTTTTCAAAAAGCGCAAGTCCCAATATATATGACAACTACACCACAAAGTGAAGTCGCTCACTTAAAAAATAACATTCATATAGATTTGTACAAGTTCTTTCATAATCGAGCAATTAAAATTTCTGCTTTCCGGAATATGTATAGTGACGTTTCACTGGATACTGTAGGAAAAACGTTCCTAGAAGAGGGAAAGGTCTGTCTTGAACAACCAATTTCAGAATTGTGCCTACATGAATTAGGATATTATTGTTTGCACGACAGCGAACTGACTCTTGATCTCACTACGTTTAATAATAACTTGATTATGAATCTAATCATTCTCCTGATGCGGATTACCCGGTTATCAATGGAAGATCTCACCCGGCAAGGAGTCTCCACTTGGCTTCGAAATCTATTTTATGCCGAGCATCGGGCAAGAGCATTTATAATCCCAAATCCTGAGTATATTCAAAGATTAAAGGGAGAAGCTTCGACCAAAGCAATGATTAAAGGGAAAAAATACAAAGGCGCTATTGTTGTCAAGCCGCACCCTGGGGTTCATTTTAATGTAGTAGTTTTAGATTTTGCGAGCTTATATCCCTCGATAATAAAAACTTGGAATCTGAGTTATGAAACCGTAAATTGTAAGCACCCAGAATGCAAAGAAAATAAAATTCCGGAGACGCCACATTGGGTTTGTACAAGAAAGGTTGGAATTATGGCGTTGATTATAGGTCTATTACGGGATCTCAGGGTAAAATATTTCAAGAGTAAAGCGAAGGATAAGGAAATCTCCAAAGACGAGCAAAACATGTATAAAATTATTACTCAAAGTCTAAAGATTATTATTAATGCAAGTTATGGAGTATTCGGAAGTGAAGCATTTCCGTTGTTTTGTTTGCCAGTAGCCGAAGCTACGACGGCAATAGGCCGAGATGCAATAACTAGGACGCAAAATAGGTGTGCAGAACTGGGAATTGAGGTCATATACGGAGATACAGATAGTGTCTTTCTGAAAA
>JABXJU010000077.1 GCA_013375405.1 Candidatus Helarchaeota archaeon | reverse complement strand
TGAATGGATATTCCGAGTCAGTTTGTTTAGATGTGCCACGATTTCTGGATATTTTTCAGGTTTTAGATTTTTAGCTTCCATTGCCTGTAATGCCAGGCCCGCTACTTGTGCTTCCACCCCTGGTCCGCGTTTTCGCCTGTGTTCCTGATCAACTCGCACCCGATGATACATTTCTCGTGCATAAAATTTCGCTTCTTTGAACCAATACTTGCCCGTTCCGTGGGCAAAGCAGAATTCACACATTTCAATTTTCTCCTATAGGTTCTTTATCTTAAGTTCCTATATCGCTATTATTTTTAAGTTATTAATTAATATAATAATCCTTGTTCGTAGCAGCTTTTAATTTATTAAAAAATAAAAGAGTTGAAATACGGGAGAGCTAGAGAATGGCATCAAAAGGTGTGAAGGTTTTAGTACTGAGTATCGGGATTTTTTTAGTCGCCGGAGGAATCTTTATGCTGATATATAATATGTATACTTCTCAACCTCTTTATAAATGGATCTTTGCTACAATTGTAGTAATAATGGTCGGTACAGTTGCCTTAGCACAGGGAATTATGCTTCTTAGTGGTCGTTACGATTGATTATTTTCATGAAACCTTAGGAAACCTCATAATAAAGCTTTATTTTTCCACATGCCCCATCAATACGTTTGATTCGCTTGAATTAATCCTTAATTGCCTCTCTATTATCAAATGTACAGCATTTATATCGATATAAATAAAGTAAAAAAGTTTTTTATTTTAATTACAAGCTAATTATTTTCGATCCACGGTGCCCTTCCAGGTGGATATCTTCTTCAGAATTTCTTTTCTGGTGAGCTCAGTCAGGCCCATTCCAGGCTCTCCTTTCCTTAAGGTGAAGGCAACTTGGCCCATTTCGAAGAGGAACCTAGAATGAAACATGGTTTCTTTAATTTTATCGCGTGCCTCTTCAAAACGAATCGATAATTGGCTCATCTCGTAGTCTTTTCGCACTATTCTTTCCAAGTGAGATAAAATCTTATGCGGATCATCCTTAGGCATTGGTGGTAAGATTTTATCTTTTGCCTGCTTTTTTTCATGGATTCGGAGCTCGAATTTTTCTTCTTGCAGGATGGGAGATTTGGCAACTGGTTTCTTTTTGGGGCTAATCTTCTTTACGGGACCTATTTTCTTAGTCGCTTTGGTCACGGAGGGAATTGGGATAGAAACCTCTTCTTTCTCCCCTGCCTCTTTTCGCTTGATGTACGGCGGCCATGAGGCAAACTCGTCTTCTCTTTCTTTTGCCGTGATGAAGAAGGACTGTTTTGGGACTTTTGGCTTCTGAATAAGTTCTTCCTGTTCTGGAGTTTCTTGAGCTTCGGGTTCCACGGCCTCTTGAACTGGTGGTGGGATGGTTTCTTGAGGGGTGAGTTCGAAAGTTTCTTGAACTGGGGGTTGTACAAGGTCTTGGGATTCAGGTGTCGAGGGCACTTGAACTTGTTTTTCCTGATCGGCTGATACCACAACCCCGGTGAGAGGCTTGTGTTTTGATTCAAAGATCTTGGACCGCTCAACTTGTGGGGCCGTCTTTAAAACAACTTTTGGAATCTCCCTTTTTATCTGAATTTCTAACTTTTCCAAGTTTCTTTTAATCCAATTATTTATCAACATCTTGGTTTCAATCCAAGGGTTTTCCAAAAGCAAGTCTAGAACCTTCGTGATAGCGGCGAATTGTTGCTCTTGGGGGATTGCCTGTCCATGTTTTGTGTAGAAAGTCATGCTAAATCCCTCCTCAGGTTTTATTATGGGGAGATCTTGCATCTCTTGCAATGCAATGAAGAGCTTCGCCATAACAAATTGTTCGATGTCTGATTTGAAGTAAATTTTGAGTGAGAGCATTGCAGAGTTCCCTGCAACCACAAGTCTGAGGTCTTTGTCATCTACACGTTTAACCTCAATAGCATCACAACTCTCCATCTCGTCACAAACAACACAAGCCCTCCCGCCTATGTGGTAAGGACACCGTAAAGCGATAATGCTAAAAAAGTCGTTTAATAAAGATTTGGCTCTTTCGAACGTTTTAAATTGACTCACGTAATTACCTCATTTGCTAGGAAGTTCCTTATTTATCGTCTCCAACATGGAAAATAAAAATCCAGTATCAACCTCCACCCGCTCTAATATCTCCTTCAGGGAACTAATAGACTTGCTAATTCTCGTGAGATCTTCTGGGCTGAAAAATTCATTCAATATCTTATCCGCTAGGAAATGGATATTGGAAACCCCAGCCGTTGGCTTGATATATTCCGCATAGTTACCGAATTTAAACGCTTCTGACAGTAAAATTCGATTGTAGTTACTGGGATGGGAACTTAATAATTTGAATCCGGTCTGATCAACATCGTAAGACTCTTTTTTTTGTCCCTGCTCTAACATCCGCAGAATAACTTCCTTGTAGGGAACGAATATATTTCTCATTAAGACCCCTCTTATGAAGGTTTGCTTAGTTACAGTTTTATTTGAGAGATCTAACGGGATCTTAATACCTAATTCATTTATAATCACATCATCGTCATCGCTTAGAGTTACTTGTGGTGCCGTAGCCATATAGTCGTAGACAAAATCTGAAAGCAATAAACCATTTAATTCTCTCTGGTCAAGGATATAGGTCCCATTATCAAGTTCGAACTTTAAAAAGTAGAGCCCACATCCAAATAGAAAGTAAGAAGTCCCAGTTTTTTCGGTCACAGCACACTCTAAGCTTGAAAACATGATAACTGAATCTAAATGGATTTTTGATACTATTCTATTTGCATAAAACCCTTTAAAGCTAGTCCCCAATAGATCATTCCAGCGGGGAATTATGAAAATCATGTAGTTTGGAACTAAATTTGATTTCTTTAGGAAAAGACTTGACAACTTCTTCATCCCTTCATGATTTATGCTTATAAAATCAATCATTTATAATATAAGCTCGTTTTCTTAAGTAGATTAGCGTTTTTTTTTAAGTCACTTAGAAGGAATATTGGCAGGAGAGAGAATATTTCTTAAATAGAAAAATGAATTTATTAGTAAAATAAAATCGGATGTATAATAATGTCAGAGAAAGAGGAATTAGTTAAAAAATTTAATAGAGCAGCAAGAACCATTATCGCCGCCGGACCGATGCCATTTCCCTTAACGGAGACGTTTGTTAAAATTTTGGAGTATTATATGGATGAGAAAGATTTAGAGTTCATAAAAGCTTTTAAAATAAGGCCTTCCCTGACGATGGAGCAAATACAGAAAAAATTAAAGGATTGGACTGAAGAAGATATCGATAAGCAAGCTAGTAGTTTAGCGAAGAAAGGATTTATATTCAATCAACCTAGTTCCAAAGGTTTGATGGTTTATAGACTAATGCCCATCGTTATGATTGGCGCTTTCGAATATCAGTTCATGCAGGAGTTGCCTAAGGATGACGCAGGGCTGAAACGACTTAAAGAAATCTCCGAATTGTATGAGCAGTTAATGAAGGAATTAGCTGGCGCGGTGCAAAAGAACTATGATACTATGTCATTAGCTTTTGGGAAAAGCCCACCCTTTGATAGAACGGTGCCGCTTCAGAAGAATGTGAGCGGGAAGACCATTGAAATAAATGAGACAATCGGCGCGGAAGAACAGGTACTACCCGCTCAAACAGTCGAAAAAATTATAAATAAGTACGATGATATCGCTGTAGGCAACTGTTTTTGCAGACAATATCGTGAAATGCTGGGAGAGAACTTCGACGATATCGGTATAGATGCAGAAGTATGTTTCACATTCGGTAAATCGGCAAGGCATGTGATCCAACAAGGCTTTGCCAGACGAGTGTCAAAAGAACAAGCCATTGAAATTATGAAAAATATCGAGGAAGCGGGTTTGGTTCATAAAGCCTTCCATAATAAATCTGATATTACAAAGGAAGAAAATTCAATTTGTAACTGTCATCAGGCGTATTGCGATAACTTCAGACTACATCGTGAGGGTGCATTTCCCATCTTAAATACCGCCTTCTATCTCGCGCAAGTGGACCAGGATACATGCACTGGCTGTGAGACATGTGAGGAGAAGTGCCCCATGGAAGCGATTGCAGTTGGTGATGAAAATAAGGCGGAAGTTAATGATGAACGTTGCATCGGGTGCGGAGTCTGTGCACACTTTTGCCCTGAAAATGCCATTTCACTGCAAGAAGGCCAACGAAGAGTCTATATCCCACCCCCACGCCTGAAAACATAATTCTTTTTTTTTCTTCAAACGCGATATTTCTGCATTCGAGGCAAATTTTCATTGTACAAACGGTCCTGTTTACTTTTATAAAACTTTAAATATTACAAAAGTCCTAAAATCAATCCCTAGAAAAAGGAGAGGTGAAATTAAGTAATGACAATTTATATGGTAACTACATGGTTCCCCACTAATCAAGCCGACGAAGCGGCGAAAATAACGGCTACAGTTACTAAGTTGCCACCCTATATAAAAAAATGGCAAGAGTTAGCTTCAACTGATGAAAAAGGCTTAAAGTCCTATAGCATTATATATGTGGATGATAAAAACATCGCAGAAGCACAACTTTGGATTGCCAAGGTGATGAGTTTATATCATGGGCTTGAAGGGTTCTCATGGAAACTTGAACTTGTAATGAGCCAGCGAGATGCTCTAAAAATACCGTCTGTGAAAGTATAAAATACAATTTAATATTTTAATTTCTTTTTTTTGAATAGAGTTTTCTTTAAGGTAGAGCGAGATCGTAAACCAAATTCCTTGCGTGGGGGTGGCTTAGAATTAAGGAATGTTAGTTTTCGATGAACGGTCGATTTTTATTTTTAGAATGAATGGCTATTCCTAGTAGAACTACAATACCGAAGAACACATAGAGGAGTTCAAACCCTGGTATATTTGATGTTATGAGTGCCAATATTCCAAACATTATATTTCCAGAATCAAACCTTCTAACTTCAATGTAATAGTATCCACTGGAGGAGCATTCGTATATAAGAGTCTCGGTGGGGCCAAAATCATCAGAGTAAGCAACTTGACTTTGCGATGGATTATACAAAAACAAATCCAAATTAGGTCCTAACGTAGTCATTACTATAATCAACGTGTCCCCGTTAGAACAGGATTTTTTGTACCATGCTGAGACGTCGGCTGACAATAAAGTTTCTATCACGGTCTCCGTTCCTATTGGTTCCGCACCGCTAATATCGGTCCCATATCCGGCCGCGACTGGTAGGCAGGAGAAGATCCCCATTAGAAAAACCACAGAGCTAATTAAGATGAGTTTCTTAGGAACACGCCTCACCATTTTTCTCATTCCCTCATTAATAGTCTGATCTAATAGAAATTTAGGGGGCATCTACTATAAAAATTTATTGTAAAATATGACGGATAACGGATAGATCTGGATGAGAACTAATGGGATGCTAGGTTACTGGAAGGAATGGCACTTAATAAAAGGATTAAAGTAAAAACTATCTTGCCTCTTCCAAGAGAGTGGGAGATGTTCGACATTTCCACTGAAACGGGAAATTATATAGCTAATGGATTTGTATCTCATAACTGACACAAATTCTTCTTACATTTTTTGTTCATTTTTTTCTTTTTCGTCATTTATAACCGGAAAATCTTTCTTTTTCGACATCATATCCTAAAAAAACCTAAATACCGATGAATGAAACGAAATATAAATATAAATAAAAAGGAGATTTGTTTAAAAAAAAGGAAATGGAGATCGTTTAGATTATGAACATAAATTTTGTGGAAGCGAAAAGCGTCATTACGCGATCTAAAATGAGTTTTTTCGAAATTTTTGACAATAAAAATTCAGAAGAAAGTGAAGCAAATTCCGTTCTCCTTGACTTTGGAGAAGATTTCGATGGGAATTTTCGACGCTTAATTTTTAAAAATACCTGACAATAGCTGTTTTATTTTTCAAAATATCTGTCTGAGTATATAAAGAGAGTTTCGAATTATCATAAATGATTGACAATGAGTCTTGATTGGATACCATTTGAACCAGCTCGAAAAATAACCCCTAAAGAACAAGGAAATCGAGGATTAATTCCATCAAATAAAGTAATTGGTGGAATTATGGAATATGAATCTTGTTTGGAACGAGATTTCTTTCTCCTTTGCGATCATTCCCCGTCTGTAAAGACTTTTCAACACCAACCAGTTACCATAAAATATAAGGATTTTAAAGGAAAGACTAGAAAATACACGCCAGATGCCTATGTTGAATTCAAAAACGGGAAAAAAGGATTGTATGAAGTAAAATATGAGGATGAGGTATTAAATAATAGTGAGAAATATGAGAAACGATGGGATGAAGCGAAGAAATGGGCAAATATTAGAGGGGTACATTTTGCAGTTTTGACTGAACGAGATATTCGAACTCCACGTCAGTTTAATATTTGGCTCACGCTTGGGGCTTCCAAATGCCCATCGAACAGTGATTATGTACAATCTCTCAATTTGGTGATTCCAGATGAGGGGGAAAGATACAATCAATTATGCTACACATTAGCTGAAACATTAGGTATAGAAATAGGAAAATCTGCACAAATAATTTGTTACGCAATTTATCACGGTTTAGTGTTTGTAGATACTTTTTCAACTAAGCAATTATCTAAAAATACTATCATTCGTAAAAAAAAGAAGGATAACTCTTCTCCATTTAAACCATTACTCGCTGAATTACACTCTGATACGGAAGCAAACGCTCCAATTAAAGAATCGGATATAATGGAAGAAATTACACTTAAATCTGTGGATTCCAAAATTCCTGTAAAGTATGAAAAGCAAGTAAGCGAAAGAGAAAAGATCGTTCAATTATGGATAAGACAGCCTTCTGCAAAGAGAACGCCTGAATGGAGAGAAGAATTTTGCAATAAGTGGGAAACCTCTGAAAAAACGATCTATAGATGGGTAGAAGCATATGAGAAAAATGGACAAGAGGGTTTAGTTCCAAAACATAACAGAGCGGGAAGACCAAAAAAATATGATAAGACAACAATTGAATGTATGGAAGACGCAAGAAAATATTATTTAAAGCCTAGAGGTACTTTAAAAAAGGCGTATCGGAAATTAGAGGCGTTATGTAATGAAAAAAATGTACCAGTTCCACCCAAACCATCCTTTCAGCGTTATATATATGCAAATACAACAGCATCCGAATTAGGGAAAAAACGCGGTAAGAAATACTATAAATCTCACTTCACTCCATCTTTGGCATCGTTTCAGGGAGCATTTATGCCAATGCAAATTCTACAAATGGATAACACGGGTTTTGATGTATTCCCAGTAGATTCTGAAGAACGAGAACAGCTTGGAACACCATATATGACTGGGGCTATTGACTGTTACACTCGAATAATGACTGGTTTTAGCGTTTCCTTTCATCCTAGCTCCGCTAGAACCGTTTTAGAAGTGTTAGTACAGAGCATTTTACCAAAGGACAATTATGTAGATTCTTATGAAACTGAGCAAGATTGGGAAATTCAAGGATTTCCAGTCGTTATACTTGTAGATAATGGAATGGATTATCGATCTAACGCAGTTAAGGAATTTTGCATAAAATATGACATAATTATAGAATTTGCCCCCATTCGAACTCCAAGATACAAAGCATTTATTGAACAATGGTTCAATATTCTTCGCAACGCTTTGGAGGACGAAGATGTTCCCGCTACTCGTCCATTGCTAAAATATAGGCTAGAAAATCCTGATCTAAAGCCAGAGTTAGACGCAGTTCTTACTCTCCAAGCAATCGAAATGTGGTTACATAAGTGGGTGTTGGATGAGTACCATTTTACAAATCCCTATGATGATCATCAGCCAGCCCCATATTTGCGTTGGAAGGATTTTCAAGATGGTAGAACTAATTTAATCCTCCCATCCCCCCGAGAATCTCCACAGCAAAAAAATGCTATAGAGGGGTTACATCTAGCCACGCTTGAGAGATTTGAAAGAACTTTAAGAAGTGATGGCGTGGTTTGGGAACATCTCAAATATAATAATGTTCAATTAAGCAAGATATATGATATTATAGGTAAAAGAAAGGTTACAGTCTTGTTGGATACTAGAGATGTCCGAAATCTATGGGTTGTTAATCCAATAACAGAGAATTCAACTATCAAGGTTGGATGGGCGAAAACCATTACTTCATTGCACGATAATAAACCGATTAATGCGAGTGCGTGGATAAACGAGGTAAGGTTATTGAGAAGAATTTACAAATCTCGGATAACTCCTTATATATATCAAAAAGAGATTTCAAGAAAGAAGAGACAACAATTGTTGAAAACTTCAAAAAAAGAATCAAAAAAAGTACGAAAGCAGAAAGAGAAGGCAAGGGAGACTACTAGAAAAAGCATTACCAAAAAACTTCAGCCCAAAATCGACTCAATAATTCCCCAAGAAAAGCCCCATGAACATGAAAAATATGATGGAACAGAACAAATTAAAAAGGAGATTGATTGGGCACAAATCAAATTTGCTGGTAAACGAAAGAGAAAACCATTTTAGGTGAAAAATCATGTCGGATAACAATATGAATGGAATAATTGGAACTTTTGATTTAGATTCAAGAATAAAATATACTCAAAAGGAATATTTTTATGAATATAATCAAGCTTTTGAATTTTGGAATAAAATAATGATCCTAATGATGCAACCTAAAACAAAGACAAAGATTAAGGGGTTATTGCTTACTGGAGCTCCTGATTCTGGGAAATCCACATTGGTTCAACAATTTCAATATGAATATCTTCAAAATGTTCGCGGAGCTCAAGAAAGAGATATTGTCCTTTTTAATGTACCTCAAGGAGTCGGGGCACGTCAGGTATTTGCTCAATTATGTCGTAAGCTCAACATCCCAGACATACCAAATAACCCTAGAAATGATCCAGTTACACATTTTATAGTAAAATCGGCTAATAAACTCAAACAAGACCATAAATTACTAATAGTAGATGAATTTCAAAACTTATACGAAGTGCAAGGAGGTCTTAGAAAAAAGATAATTTCATCATTTAATCAACTAATTAACGAAAGTCGCATTCCCATTGTGCTTGTAGGGGTTACTGGCGTAAATGATATTCTTAGAAGCATTGAAAATGACCTGAGTAACTTGAAAGGTACATTTAGTAGTAGATTTCCAGAATATAAACTAAGCCGTTGGGAAGATAATGAAGAATTTCAGGGGCTTCTTAAATCTCTATATGAAGATCTACATCTAAACCCCGAAGGAACTCCTTCCTTCTTTTACTACAATGACGAAATTAGAGAGAAGATCATTGAATATTCACAAGGTCTTCTGGGTAGAATTATAACTCTTCTTAAAGAAACTGCGATAAAAATCTTTTGCGATAAGCTACCAGAAAAAATTACTCCTGAAATCCTGAAGGAAACAGCTATAGATTTAGAATACACCATTGATTCAGATTATAGAGTGGAAGGCAAATAAAGTGAGAGATGGAAACCTAAAACAACAAAATGAAATAGAATTAGATTACATAAAAGATTGGGATATTCATAGGGAAAGGATTTTCAAAGAGCCTCATTTAGCATGGGATCATTGCCCTGAACCTTTTGATGATGAACTTTTTTCTTCCTATTTTACTAGAGTAACAAAAGCTAACTTTGCAGAACCCATCCCTACTCTTAGAGTATTAGAAGGTCGTAGAATAGTTTTAAATCGATATGATATGGATACGAGAATTAAAATTACAACAGTCGGGAAGATTGCAGAAATATTAAAACAAGATAAAAATCGCTTAAAGGAAATGTGTCTGTTTCCGAGCTCCAAGTCTGTAAGACACTTATTTATTACGAAAGGTGCAAGATTTTGCCCATATTGTTTAAATGAAGATGTCAATCCGTATTACCGCTTCTCTTGGAGACTTAATTTTGTTTCAATCTGTCCAAAACATAAATGTTATCTTACGGATAAATGTCCCACTTGTAATTCAGATACAAGATTTTGGGCTACTAAATTTAACCAATTAATTACAGAATGTCATAACTGTGGAACGGATTTAAAAGAATCTAGCGCCAAGAAAATTGAACATAATATAGCCCAAATTAATTCCTTTATTATTTTTCAAAACTCTCTTATCAATGCCTATAAATATCAAATCTGGGATGAAAACCCAATCAATAGGAAAAAGTTTTTTATAAAAATATGGAAATTGGTTTGGTCTGATTATGTTTTGGAAAAGATTAAGTTAAGGCAAGACTATTATGATACTTACGATGAGTATATGAATGAGATTCAAAATTCAATTGAAAAAATATTTCATGTAATATGGTTGACATCGAAAATTCTTGAACATAATTTAGAGAGATTTGAAAAACCATTTGTTTGTCCTGTTGATGGGAAGCCATTTGTAGATTTGATTCCTTTTTTAAGGCACAACCTATCCCATGAAGATTTATCGTGTCCTCTAAGAGAATGCAGTTCTAAGGCAAGTATAACCTTATATCGCAATTATTTAAAATGTTTTAAATGTGGTACCGAGTTTAAACGTGATGGAACTATTCTCAAAAGAGGAATTAAATTAGTTTGTCCGCTTGAAGAATGTGAAAGTGTCTCTATTATGGTAAGAGATAAAGATGTAATATGTATGATTTGCGGAACTATATTTGATACAAGTGGAAAAATAATCAAAAAGGGAAACAAACTAAAATGCCCAAGCGAAGAGTGTAAAAGTACAAATGTTAGGTCATACAAATCTCAATATCGTTGTTATACTTGTGGTACAATAATTAATCATCAGGGAAAGATTATAGAGAAAGAGAAAAGGATGACCTGCCCATTAGAAAGTTGTCAAAGCAGAGAAATTCGTATAAGAAAGAATGGTTATAAATGTGAGAAGTGTGGAACTTTTTTTGATAAGACTGGAAAGATTACTAAGAAAGGAAAAGGATTTAAGCAATGTCCATTAAAGGGCTGTGAAAGTCGGACTATTCGAATCCATGACGATTACTTTTCTTGTTACCATTGTGGTACAGTTTTTGATTTCGATATGAACATTCTCCGAGAGGGAAAACGCTTACAATGTCCTTTGGATGAATGCCAAAGTTCGTGGGTACGAACTAATCAAAGCCAAGATAATTTAGTAATATGTAGAAAGTGTGGAACAGAATTTGACATTAAGGGTGAAATTTTTAAAAAAGGTAAGAGAAAGATTTGCCCAAGTTGTAGGAGTAAGAAAGTTCGTGCTGATGGTGATAGATATGTTTGTGAAACATGCCGAACAACATTCGATATTGATGGAAAAATCATTAAGAAAGGAATAATCCCAAAATGCCCCATAGAAACTTGTAAATCTGGAGATATACAGTTTCGCTTCAGAGATTCATACATTATTTGTAAAAAATGTGGTACAAAATTCTCTTTTGAGGGAGAGATTATTAGACGAGGAATGAGAAAGATTTGTCCTGTTTGTTCTAGCAAATGGACTGTTTATAATCTGATGGATCATAAAAATGATAGTTTTCTTTGTAAAAAGTGTGGGACAGAGTTTAAATTCTCCAATGAAATTCTTAAAAAAGGAAAACGTAAAAATTGTGTTAAATGTGGAAATAATAATACACAATATATGATAAAAAAGGGAAATTTTAGATGTAACAAATGCGGACATAAATTTTCTTAAAATTCTAAGAATAAAGGTCTCAAATATTCTTCATAAACGACTATAATTGGTTAAAAACTCATAATAAAGAGCCAAAAATTATATGTCTCATTGTCAATAATTTTTTAAAAAAGCACTTTTCTATCTCATCGAGCCTGCCACAGAGAAGAAGATCTACGTTTATAGTATTTATATTTAGATTTCGATTAATTTACGATTTCGTTATTCATTTTTTTCTATTATTTCATCTAAATACACTTCTAAATCCTCTAAATTTGAGAGTAATACAGTATTATATAACTCGTCTAAATGAGCATTTTGAGCTATCGAGATGAAAAATCGTTCTGCAACAACAAAATCACAATGGGGTATAGCAAAAGATAGGCTTCCTATATCTAAAAAATCATTTATTTCAATTGGGCGGTGTATTTGTCGGTTTCTTCCGTTATATAGGCAAAAGTTAGTGTAGCTAATCGGTAGTTCGTGGAAAATCTCTACTATCTGATCAGCGGAGGGAGAAGGAGGAATAATAGTGTTCCATGGAATATTTAATTCAGAGGATATTTTAACAATTCTATGATTTATGGAATCAATCCAATGTCTTGCCACCTGAAATTTATAACGCCGTGTTCTATCTTTTACTTTTAATGCCTCTTTTCTAGATTTTTCAATGTTTTGTTGCATCTCGTCAATTTCTCCCGTGAATTCTGAGGTCCAAATATTATTTTCTGGTTCTAACATGCATTGAAGTAAAAATTCGGGAGAATCGAAATGCTTTCGAGCTTCTTTATTTATTTTTTCAAGCAGGGTAGAGTCGATCTTATCGGTTTTCATTCGTGGTACTCCACCAAGTAAAAAGGAAATTCCTTTACCTATTGCATACTTTCGGATATCAGTTTCTGGGAAATTGATTTTACATTTAAATAAATTACGTATTTCAATATCAAGCAGAAAAACGTATGGAATAAATGTATATCCTTTCGAGATTTTGATCATAAATTCAGCTAAACGTTCTCTACTTCCTGAATCTCGCCTCTTAAGAGTTTCTTGTACATTAGAAAGGTTGATAGGAACAATAAGTTTATTACTTTCCACTAATTCAATTATTTTATTTAATATACGAGAGCGAACTGAATTTGTATCTACTTTATAATAAATTCTGGCTAAATAAATCCACATATTTTGATCTAAATAAAGTAATTTAGTTTCATCCTCGAGATTTACCAAATTTATCCCCTCCTTTATTTCTAATAATAATTAATTACACTTTTCTTTAAATTTTAATTATTTTAAAAAAGAGTCTTTTGGCAGTTATTGTTTTCCAATGGTGAATTTTTACTTATTTTTAACGCATTAATATATTCTAAAAAGCTAATTGTGTTTTTAATCTTAATTTCGTCCCCATTATCAATACATTTCTTATGAGCTGAAAAGGCATTTCGAATCACTCTTTCAACATCATTCTTTATTATTTCGTCGCCCCATATTATAGCATAATTATCTTTTATTGGTTCTTTTTTAAAAGGAATTCTATATCTCGTAATTAAATTATGATTTTCTAAAACTTTTATGTATTCTGGAGGAATAGAACTAATCACTTCCTCGTTAAGTATGCAACCCACCCAATTTTGATTCTCTTCTTCTTCAAAAGCTTTGATTATACAATGTCCGATAATCGAGTGAACGGAATTATAGGATAAAATTTCATCTTTTAGTTTTAAATAGGTTAGTGATCCTTTAGTAATTGCACCTCGAAGCGGCATTCCCATCTCAATCCCTAAATTTAATAGATTTTTAATCGTAAAAATCAATCTTTGAAGCTGAGCTATGTTGGCATCATTGGTCCAGATGATAATGCTATCTGAAATGATCATTGAATTGAATTTAGGCAAGGATTGGTCAATTTTTAGAGTGATCCTTCCTTTATCATTATCTATTTTTTTCATTTCTGACTTTTTTGGAAAAATAATAGTGCTATAAGAGAGTAATGTTTCTAATAAATTTTGATATATTCTTACCAATATGGCATGCTCATTTTTTTTGGCAAGATTTTTAAATCCAAGAACATCCATGAACGCTAGAAATGTCGGATTAAAATCTATTTTTTCAAGTTGGTTCATATTCGAGTCCTTCTTTCAGATGATCGCGTCCCTTCTGCCATTTCCATCTGATAGCGACAGAAAAGACATTGTTTACAAGTTAATTATATCATTCATATCTAATAATTTTTACTCTATATTTGCGTAATTGAGAATAAAGAGTACTTATCTCACTTTTTCAGAGGAGTTAAAAATAAGGCTAGGAATTTCGTGAAACATCTATTATATCTTAATTAATAATTTATATTTCTCGTTTTTTTGGATGCCCTCGAAGGAATTTATTCGTTCCAAAAAAGGTGATTAAGTGGTCGTTAAAAGTATAAAGTGGTTATAAAAAGTTCCAATTAGTAGCTTTATTACCATTGTCAAACATTTCGAAAAAGAAAATCCTATTGTCAAACATTTCTAATACCATTGTCAAACATTTCGAAAAAAATCAATTCCTACCATTGACTATGTCATCAATCCATTTGTGGGATGTCAACACGCTTGTGTGTATTGCTATGCTGAATTCATGATACGGTTTACAGGGCATAAGGGGGAGAAATGGGGACAGTTTTTAGATATTAAAACGTTTAATCTGAATCAAATAAAACCTCAGAAATATAATGGGAAAAGAATTTTATTGAGTTCAGTAACAGATCCATATACCCCCTTAGAAAAGAAATATCAGAATACGAGAAAAATCTTGGAACGACTTATTGGAACGAATGCTGAAGTCTCTATCCTTACTAAATCGAAACTAGTCGTTCGGGATATTGATTTATTTCAGCAATTTACAAATATCGCGGTTGGTATTTCAATTAGCACCTTAGATGAGAATTTCGCCAGAAAAATTGAGCGAGCGGCTTCTACACCTCTAGAACGATTGGAAGCCCTTAGAAAAATTTCTGAAGCTGGTATTCAAACCTACACCTTTATTTCACCATTTTTTCCAGAAATTACAGATTTCAAAGCGATTGTTGAAGAAGCCGTCGATTATACCAATTATTTCATGTTTGAAAATCTAAATTTCAGGCCCCATAATATTCCAAGAATTATGAGAATGATTAAAGAAAATTACCCAAAATTAATCACCAAATATAAAGAATTCCAAAGAGATCCAAGTCTGTGGGATATTATTCAGGTGGAGATTGAGAATTATTGCGAGAAAAGGAACCTCACTTACAGTATTGAATTTCATCATGGAGGCTTTTCAAAAAGCTGAAATGTTAAAAAAAAGGATTATTATGATATAAATTAAAAATTTAAAATGGAACGTGTTCTGTTATAGGTATCTCTGCTCGCACCAGTCGTTTCATTGTAATTGCTTCATTTGGACAAGTTACCGCACAGAGCCCACAACCCATGCATTTATTTTCATTAATTTGAGCAATATCCTCAATAGAGATTGCACCAAACTTACAGCGATCTTCACACGTGCTGCATGCGGCGCATTTTTCAGCATCGACAGTGGCAAGATAATTTGCTCGTGCGATAGAGTGAGGTTTATTTAATCCGGGACGAAGCATTCCAGCTAATTGTGAGCAACAATCTTCGCAACAGGAGCAGATAATATGCGTTTCACCTTGGTAATTATCAGTAGCATGAACTAAACCAAGTTCAGCAGTTTTTTTTACTAGTTCAATAGCTTCTTCTTTGGTTAATTGTCGTACTGCCGGATCATTCATTGTTAACAAACTTTCTGCATATAAGTTGAAAGTTAAACATGTTTCAATAGGATAATCACATTTTCTAATCCCTTCGATATCATGTCGAGAGCGACAGGGGCATGGCATGACGCAAATAGTCCTACTTTTATCGATAAGGGAATATATTTCCTCTAAGGGTACAATTTGTTTAGGTGACTCGATTTTCTCGCTTATGGTTAATATTCTAAAACGAGGGTTACCGATTCGTTGCGTTTCCCATTTTATATAATAGCCTTCCTGTTCGAAGTACTTTCGACTTAATTCAGCCAATTTTTTAACTTCGGGACTATCAGTATTGATTTTCAAAATAAATGGCAAATCATAAACGAATAGAGGTGTAGGAAGAGCGAATAAGTTAGTTATTTCTAAAACATATGCTCTTCTTGCTAATTTTTTCAACATCGCTTGTAATTCTTTCCTATCACGTTGCAATTCTTTCGCTAGAGTTCTAATGGTTTTTAAATTTGGCATATTTTCAAGGT
The DNA here is from genome assembly GCA_013375405.1 of Candidatus Helarchaeota archaeon. Next base: position 1,814 of record JABXJU010000077.1, on the reverse strand, counting down.
GTGAAACAACAGCTGCTTCCTCTTCAGTGTACATCATGTCTAAATACTCAATAAAAGTATCTGTTGGCTCACCCTTCTCATCTGTCGCAACCCCATGAACAATTTTATCAAGCTCTTTCGCAATTTTGATTAACGCATCTCTTTTTTTTGACAACGATATTCACCAAACCCTGTTCAATAAATATTTATCATAAATTTCTAATTTTTTAATCGATAATATGTATATTCCGCTTTTTACACATGTCTTTAAGGATTTTTGGCCATACACTTGCTTCAACCTCCCCAATGTGTGCCTTTTTGAGTATGATCATGAAAGTACGGGATTGTCCAATACCGCCGCCGATGCTGAGGGGGATTTCATTGTTGATAATTCCTTGATGGTAGGGATATTTAAGGAAATCAAGTTGACCCGCCATCTCCAGCTGGATTCTCAGGTTTTCGGCGTTTACCCGAATACCCATCGAGGAAAGCTCGTGCCGCCGTTTTGTGACGGGGTTCCAGACAAGAATATCACCATTGATCCCATGTGTTACACTGCCATCCTTATGTTTTATTTCTGTGATCCAATCATCATAGTCTGCAGCTCTCATTTCATGGGGATAGCCGTCTTTAAGCGGATAGCCTATACCGACTATAAAAAGCGCGGGATATTCCTGTAAAATTGTAGTTTCACGCTGTTTACGGGACATGTCTGGGAATTTCTCGAGAATTTCCTCAGCATGCATAAAAGTGAGCTTTTCAGGTAAATCTGAATACTTATCAGTCTTTAACTGAGGGAAAATCTTTTGAACATGGGTTTCCGCTCCCTTAATGACCTTCCAAAGCTTCTGAACGACCTCCCTTAGAAAATCTAAGTTGCGTTGTTCTGCTGTAATAGCTAATTCCCAGTCCCATTGGGAGACGTAACACGAATGGTCATGATCTAAAAAGTAATCCTTCCGCACAGCACGCATGTCCGTGTATAAGCCTTCACCCACCTTCATGCCGAACTGCTTTAAGGCCATTCGCTTCCATTTCGTTGCTGCTTGGACGACTTGGGCATCGATAGGATTTTTATCATAATCGTTTGAAATATGAAACTGAATCGGAGTCCGGGAACCATCGCGATCCAAGAAGTCGTTTATGCCACTTAAGGCGTCGACAATTAGGGGGCATTCAACCCTTATCAGATTGAGCTCCTTGCATAAGCCCTCCTCGATATAATTTTTCACCGCAGTTATCGCGATCTGCGTCTCCCTTGGAGTTAATAGAGAGCTATAATCATTTGGTAAAATCTTTTCTAACTCGACATAATCACCAATTCCAGGTCCAGCCAAGTCGGCTTCCTTATCTGCCATTTGTATCACGTCCTTTTGCATTATAACAATATACTCGATATTAAAAAAAAAGAAGTTAAATTTTGTGTTACTTCATGAAAATTTAATAGGCTTTGTAAAAAACAGTAAAAATCCTCATTTTTTCTATCTTTTTTAATTTTTTATACCTATATACTCAATTTTTAATAAAAAATTAGGAATGGGGAAGTTTTTGGATGATACCCTCAGCTTGTTGCATAATGCGATCGAAGAGTTCTTTAACCGTTGGAATGTCATTGACTAGACCTACACCCTGACCAACAGAGATGACGCCCACATCAAGATTACCCTCATCATACATTTCTTTCGCTTTCGTTCCGGCTGCGGCATTGAAGATCTCGGCTTGATCGCTTTGGGATGCTTCTAATTCAAGTACCTTCTGGGCCGCTTTATTGTTCCAGACTCTATGGGTCGCTTTAACCGATCTCATAACAATTGTTGTGTCATAAATCGTCGCGT
>JABXJU010000345.1 GCA_013375405.1 Candidatus Helarchaeota archaeon | reverse complement strand
GTGGGAGTGGCGCCGACGATGGAGGAGGCGGAGGCGCTTTCGATGATGAGGGAGGCGGTGGTGGTGGTGGCGGCGGCGATGGTGGTGGCGGGGGTGTACCAATATTAATAGTCGTTTTAGTTTGAACTGGAGGCGTCTGTACTGAATAAGGATCGGTGCTGCCCGTCAATTCAGAATATTTTCTTTTCATCATTGCAAGTAGATCGTCTAAGGTTCTTGCCCGTTTTACTGCGGTAATCAAATCTTTTCTGACAATTAAATACCGTTTTCTATCTGAATACATTTAATCCCCCTTAAATTGTAAATTCCTTAATTTTTCTTCCTAATAAAGCGATGAGATCATCCAAAGATCTTGCCCTTTTGATACCTAGTAAGAGATCTCGCCGTAAAATTTTGAACTTCTTTCTATCAGGGATGCCACTCATTTTTCTCACTGTGATAGATTAATTCTTTATTTAATTTATAATTTATGATGTAGAAAATAAAATGCTTAAATTATCGTTAAATTGTGCAAAAGTAGATTCAATGAATGGTATTATTTTTTCTCTAGTTTGCTTTCCCAGCAAGGAATGCAATAGAACTTCTAATTTAATACCCTTAACCTGTCTTCTATTACCATGAGTCCGTATTTCGAACATTTTACCAAATGAAAAATTCTTTCTGTGAATTTATTCTGTGAATTTTATAAATAAAGGGGTCGTATCAATTGGTAGATAAGGTGATTACATGAGCACTCAAATTGAAGACATAAAGCAAAAAATTCTACCGATTTTACAGCACTATAGTGTTAAAAGAGCAGGGATATTTGGCTCGTGTGTTCGAGGGGAGATGGGCGCAGATAGTGATATTGATATATTGGTGGAGATTGAGAAAGATATTAGTTTACTTGATTTTGTTGGAATAAAATTAGAACTCGAGGAAGTATTGGGAAAAAATGTGGATTTAGTGGAGTACAGTACGATTAAACCTCTATTAAAGGAAAGAATTTTGAATGAACAAGTGATTATCCTATGAAAAAAAACATCAAAGTCTATATAGACGATATTTTGGAGAGTATTATAAAAATAGAGAATTATACTAATACGCTTACCAAAAAGGATTTCCATGAAAATACTCAGGTTCAAGATGCCGTTTTAAGGCGATTAGAAATTATTGGTGAAGCAGTAAAACATATTCCACTTGAATTTAGAAAGAAATACACTAAAATCCCATGGGAAAAAATTGCTGGAATGAGAGACATTCTTATACATGCTTATTCTAGAGTAAATTTAGAGCGTGTTTGGAAAGTAATAAAAGAAGATATTTTTGAGTTAAAAAACAATATATTGGAAATGAAGGAAATTTTATAGCAAAATAGCAGTTAAATTGGAAATTTTAAAATTATTTTTTCTCTAGTTCGCTTTCCCAGCAAGGAATACAATAAAATTTCTGATTTAATACCCTTGCCCTAGTTTCCATCACCATGAGTCCACATTTCGAACATTGTACCGAATGAAAAACGCGTGCTTTCTCTGGAACTTCAATCTTAATTTTTTTTACATCGAAGAGCTCTTTATCGGGACTTTTTAAGATTTTCTTTAATAATTCTTGTCGTGATTGTTGTAAGATAGTTTTTTCTTCTTCTGTTAAAGGAATATCCTCATTTAATTTCTTCAATATTTTATGTCTCTGGTCTGACGCATCATTGAACACATCAGCTTTGAGTTCAATTCGTATTTGTTTGCCTGAATTTCGTTCGATGAAAGTGTAAGCATGGAGACCATGGTCCTGAAATACAAGATTTCCCTTGCCAAAAGTCGCACCATTTATATATTGAATCGCATCAACGGCGCAGCTATCATTTTCAACGATCGCAACAAGCTCCTCGTCCTCACTTCGCCTAAGATCTAGCTCTTTTTTAGCTAATATCGCCACTCTGTACCCTAACACTAATCCTGGACAGAGATGGCCATGAAATTGGACTACATTCTTTAATTCCGAGGGAAGATCTTCCATTCATAACTCACCCATAGGATAGTCTTTTTTGATTTTTCTTATATACTCTATATCTAGTTCCGCTTGAATAAAACCTTCTTTAGTCGTATGTTGCAAGATCTTTGTTTGTTCAGTCATTTTCATTCCCGTTCTAATGGTAATAGTGGGTTTTAGGATGACAGCGTTGCCGACAAACAGCATTCGTACATATATGCCAATGAAGGATGACATGACAACATAGGATTGATTTTCTAAGGCTCGAGTTTTGGCTAATTCAAACATCATATCATCAACTGCCATTGTTGAACAAAAAAGGATTTCCGCTTCTTTCAAGCGTTGGGTATAAGTAGGATAGAGAATATCAAGCCCGCGAATTAAACCAATTTTTATATTATCCACTTCGAAAATTTTAATTTCCTTTCCAGGTCTAAACCATGGGCGTTCCTTCCAGTAAAAATGTTGCTTATCTTGTATTGCAACGACTTCCCCCTTTCTATTAAAAATGTGCATAGAGGAAAAACCCTTTTGCTTTAAATTCGGAAAGCGGTTTAAATTCGCATTAATAGGTGCTACAATATTACATTTAAACGATGTCGCTAAATCAATAAGTGCTGGATAGGGATCGGTATTTTTCGATTCCCCTGTCGAAAATTCCCCTCCAATCAATGCAAAATCAGGGATTTCAGCTTGCTCAAGGATTGCCTTTACCCTTTCCAGCGTTTTCTTGTAAGTAGTATCGCTTGTAAATTGTAATACACACACCCTAATTTTCATAAGTATACCTTCCATTCACACCTTTATTAAGTACAGCAGTTTCCCCTTAGGGGAAAGTTTTTTGGAGCGCTTGATTAATGAGTTTGATGCCAACCGCGGCGTTATTCGTGCCAT
>JABXJU010000344.1 GCA_013375405.1 Candidatus Helarchaeota archaeon | reverse complement strand
GGGTAGATGGAGAATTGGCATAGAAACTTATCGCTTTTTATAGCATTTTATAAGTTTTTATAACTAATTAGAAGGTTCATTTACCTTTTTAACTTACGCATAGTATCTTTTAAATTCATTATAGAAATCCATGAAAATCTTTCCATCAAATAAATCTTTATACTTAAAATCAGTTATATTGAGATCGGTTATAATTCTAAAGAATACTCTAATTCAGGGCATTTCAATTAGAAGGAAAAATCGCAATGGGGATTAAAATAAAAATGTTTAATAGTCAATTACCAAAAGAAATAATGAATTTTAAACTAAGGGATTATGTAGGGATATTAACCTCTGGGGGTCCAGCACCTGGCTTAAATGCCACGATACAAGCCTTTGTGTATGCCGCATATGAAAAAAGTATAGGGGTTATTGGTTTCCATGATGGTTACTTAGGATTATTGGAAAATAATTTTTCCATATTAGTCCCAGAAGCTCTAGATCCAAATAGAACTCACATATCCTCAATAAATGATATCAATGTTATAGGTGTAACCAGAATTCTATACCAGCCAGGATCGATTTTAAGAAACTCTAGAACCAATTTAATGAGAATAGAAGGCGGGATTGAAAAAGCAAAACAAAATTATGATAATTTAGGATTGAAGGCAGTGGCTTGTTTAGGTGGAGATGACACTCTTGCGGTAGCAAACGAGCTATATAAAAATGAAGTGAATGTTGTAGGGGCTCCGAAAACTATAGATAATGATGTTGTAGGAACTGATTATTGCTTTGGATTTGATACGGCTATAAATGCGCTTTCTAAATTCATACGCGATTTAGAATATGATGCAAGATCTACCAATGGAGTATTAGTAGTTGAAGCGATGGGACGACGGGCTGGTTGGATCGCATTAGAAGGGGGAGCTGCTGGCGGGGCTCATGTCATATTAATACCAGAACTCTATCGCGCAAAAGTTGAAGATCCGGAATTATATCCTGATCTTGCGGAATATCGAAATATGCAATTTAATGTTGATTCGGTTATTGAAATTATTAAACATAGAATAAATAGAGGCAAAAATTACACGATTATTTGTGTTGCGGAAGGATATACTGACGAAATTCTCGAAAAAGTTATCGAAAAAGAGTCAAAAGATATACCAAAAGACGAGTTTGGGCATATAAGATTAGATATACTTGGAGTTGGAAAAATAATTGCCGATTATATTGCGAAAAAACTTAACGTGCGAACCCGCGCTGTCCAGACCGGTTATTTATCACGTAGCTCTCAAACAAGTGCCTTTGATGCATATATGTCGATTAATTATGGTATTTATCTATTGAATATGATATTAGTGGGGAATTATGGTAAAATGGTTGCGATGGAGAGCGCACGATTTGTAATTAAGGATTTAAGTGTGGCTGTCGGAAAAATACGTTATGTACAACCGTGGCGTTTTAAAAATATATCTAAATTCTGGAGTTGGACTTTAACTGGTTAAAAAATATCTAATCTAAATTATACTAATCATTTAAAATTTCTGAGAACTATAAATACATTGTCGTGTTGTGTAGGACCTCCAAAATTCTTCAATAAAACCACTTGTAATTCGGCTTTCCGTACCAGCTTTTTCATTTCCCGTTGAGTGAATAAGTGATAAAATCTCTGGACGATCTCCCCGTTTTGCTTTTGCCAAGGAATATAAATATCACCAAATTCCCTAGCCTGTTTAGGTTTAAAAATTTGTTTAAAAAAATACCAGAAGAACCGTTTTTGCCATCTTCTCCAAACACTAATAAGGCAATAGCCATTTGTTTTAAGAATACGCTTAATTTCCATTAGATTAGATAAACGATTCATGCGATTAGGAATATGATGAAATGTAGATAAATATATACTACTTGAAAAGATATTATTTTTAAAAGGCAATGAAGTGATATCTGCCATAATATACGAAACATTATCAATTTTCTCAGAACTACATTTTTTCTTTGCTATTTTTAATAAATTAAAAGAAAAATCCACCCCTATAACATAATCTGTCTTATCCGCGAACATTAGCGAATGGCGACCGTTTCCACACCCTAAATCTAATATATAACGATTAATAAAAAATTTTAAACACTGAAATTTTTCTAAAAATTTTATTAATACCGGCCATGGTTTTTCTCGCAGTCTATTCCAGTCCTCTGCGATAATCTCGAAAGCACCTTTGACTGATTGTTCGATTTCATATGAATGTTGAACCAAGAGTTAGTCATCCTTTTATAAGATCTGGATATAAAATGATTGTGATTATATTATTAATTCTTTCTTTTCAATTTTCCAGTAATAACGATAATTAATAATTAATCATACTATTATATCATTCAAAGTTTCTTGATAAGGTAAATATTCGTAAGAGCTTAGTAAATGTCAATTATCTGAAAGTGAGATGTACTATGATAAAAATAGATATAATTGGTGACTTTGAAGAAGCGCCAGACGAGATCCTAGAGAATGAAAACTTGGAATTATTTCTTATTGATAAAATTTCACAAGCTGAGGATTTTCAAGAGGTTTTAATTGTCTATCCCCCGAAAAAAAAGTTACGTTGGAAGGGCTATACAGCTGATGAAGCCGAAATCCTTTATGATTATGTAGAAAAAGGTGGGATTTTAATATTAATTCCTCCTTTCAATCCAACTTACTTAGAAAAAATATCTGAAATCTATGAGAAATTCCAGGTTAGCCCAGTTTTTTGCTCGGAAAATTTATTAGCACACATCAATGCACACATGATTAACTATGGGAAAGAACGAAAACTTCCTATCAAAAAATATACACATTTTCTCACCCAAGAAACAGCATCAATGGAGGTTATTATCGAAGGGAACTATATTCCCATTTTTTCTTTCCAATTTCTCGGTAAAGGAGCTGTTG
>JABXJU010000076.1 GCA_013375405.1 Candidatus Helarchaeota archaeon | reverse complement strand
AGGTGTAGGTGGCGGCCAATTCCCACCAAATATGGGGCCTAACCCACTAACTTAACTGCCGCGTTAGTGTAGCTTGGTTAATCATCTAGGGCTCTCGATATTTAGGAGAAACCCTTGGACCCGGGTTCAAAATAATTTGGAAAATGTCCAAATTAGGAAATTCCCGGACGCGGCACATCTATTTTTTTATTTACATTTGATGGCTCGAAATATTCTTTAATATTATAGGTTTTGAGGTTTATTGAACTGAACTTATTTAGAATACAAAAGGCACGAGTCTGAGATTTTGTTATCAATTGAAGTAAGGAAAACAAATCCGATCGAAAAGTTTAAAAGCCTAAATCTTTTCTTTCGTATAAACCCTTCATTATTTCCGATATCATTTTGTAAGTTAGATTGAGTTGATTTTTCCCCAGTATCTAAATTTGTTATGAGCAATCTCCCTCGGAGACGATCTTCTGCTAAATAATCTAAAGAATAGAATTATATTAAGAAAAATTAGACTTATTGGTTTATTCAAGCTTATTTTAACACTTAGAATTTGAAATAATGTAAGAAATTAAAATAATAAATAATATGGCGAGTCTTTATGGCACATCCGCTTAAAGAAATTGATAGAATAAAGTTTGGAATTCTTTCTCCTGATGAAATCCGAAAAATAAGCGTGACTCGAATTATTACAGCAGATACTTACGATGAAGATGGCCTACCAATAGATTCAGGTTTGATGGATGGCCGTCTAGGGACAATTGAACCTGGCCAACGTTGCAAAACCTGTGGAAATCGGGTAGGCGAGTGCCCTGGCCATTTTGGCCATATTGAATTGGCAAGACCAGTGATTCATGTTGGTTTTGCTCCTAAAATTCAAAAGATATTACGGGCAATTTGTCGAAAATGCAGTAAATTAATTATATCAGATGAAAAATTGGAAGAATTACACGAATCTGAGGGCTCAGGTATATCTAGAGTCGCAGATAAAGATATTGTATCTGACACACTGAAAAAAGCGGCAAAACTAACTGAATGCCCTTATTGCGATGAAAAACAGGTAAAAATTAAGTTAGAGAAACCTACGACATTTTATGAGAAGACCGATGCTGGCACGAACCGTTTAAACCCGACAGAGATACGTGACCGGTTCGAAAGAATGACCGAAGAAGATTGTCTAAGATTAGGAATAAATCCAGCGGTAGCACGCCCCGAATGGATGATTTTAACAGTACTCCCCATTCCACCTGTTTGTGTTCGCCCTTCAATCACGCTAGATTCTGGTGTTAGAAGCGAAGACGATATGACTCATAAATTAGTAGATATCATTCGCATCAATCAAAGACTTCGAGAAAACATTGAAGCGGGCGCACCACAGTTAATTGTTGAAGATCTTTGGGAATTACTCCAATATCATGTCACAACTTACTTCAATAATGAAGTAAGTGGAATACCCCCAGCAAGGCATCGTTCTGGGAGGGCACTACGCACGCTAGCACAGCGGTTGAAAGGGAAAGAAGGACGTTTTCGGAGTAATCTTTCCGGAAAAAGAGTTGATTTTTCCGCAAGAACAGTAATTTCTCCGGACCCCAATTTGAGTATCAATGAGGTAGGGGTTCCATATGATATCGCAAAAATTTTGACAATTCCTGAAAGGATAACTGAATGGAATATTGATGAAATGAGAACATTAATAATTAATGGTCCTGAAACTCACCCAGGCGCAAATTATGTCATCAGATTGGATGGTCGTCGAATTGATTTACGATTTGTAAAGAACCGAGAAGCTGTTGCAGATACGCTAGAATCTGGATTCATTATTGAGCGACATCTAAAAGATAGGGATATCGTTCTTTTTAATAGGCAACCCTCGTTGCATAGACTGTCCATTATGGCCCATGAAGTTGTAGTAATGCCTTACAAAACTTTTCGTCTAAGTCTGTGTGTATGCCCTCCGTATAACGCTGACTTTGATGGGGACGAAATGAATCTCCACGTTCCCCAATGTGAGGAGGCGCAAGCGGAAGCTCGCATTTTAATGCGTGTGCAGGAACAAATTCTCACTCCTCGATATGGTGGTCCAATAATTGGTGGAATTCAAGATTATATTTCAGCAGCATTCATCCTTACTCGAAAATCTTCATTATATACGCGAGACGAAGTGGGGAATCTCTTAATGGCTGCCGGTTATTTAGATGATGACTCCCAAGAACGATATGAGATCCCAACACCTGCCCTTCAATATCCCAAAGAATTATGGACTGGAAAACAAATCATCAGCGTATTACTTCCAAAAGGCGTAAATCTTTCTCTCAAGGCCAAGATTTGCCAACGTTGTGATGAATGTAAGAAGGAAGAATGTCCATTTGATGCTTATGTTCTAATACGAAATGGAAGATTATTAACTGGAATTATTGATAAAAAAGCAATTGGTGCTGGACAACCAGAAAGCGTCTTGCATCGGATTGTAAAAGATTATAGCACGAAAAAAGGAAGACAATTCTTGGACTCTGTTGCGCGTATGTTGATCGAGGTCATTACGAATGTTGGATTTACTATTGGACTTGATGACGTTGAAATTCAAGAAGAAGCTGATGCGCGGATCGAATATATTTTAAATAATGCCGGTGAAATGGTCAATAAATTGATTGAAGTTTATAAAAGAGGGGAGTTACAACGCCTACCGGGACGGACTTTATTGGAAACTCTTGAAATGAAGATCATGGGCGTCTTATCGGAAGCACGAGATGAAGCAGGACGGATAGCTGGAGAATACCTAGGAATTGATAAACACATTGTTATTATGACAAAAACTGGCGCCAGGGGAAATCCTTTGAATCTTGCACAAATGGCAGCATGTGTTGGACAGCAATCAGTTCGAGGCGAACGAATTATACGAGGATATCGTCAACGAACACTTCCACATTTTCAAAAAGGTGATTTGAGCGCTCCCGCCCGTGGGTTTGTTAACTCCAGTTATTATAAAGGGCTAATACCGATTGAATTCTTCTTCCATGCCATGGGCGGCCGTGAAGGTTTAGTTGATACGGCAGTTCGAACTAGCACGAGTGGTTATATGCAACGCCGTTTGATAAATGCGCTTCAGGATATCAAGGTTGAATACGATTCGACTGTACGAAACGCAGTTGGGAATATCATTCAATTTAAGTATGGTGAGGATCGCATAGATCCTGCAAAAAGTGACCATGGAAAGGCTGTGAATATTGATGTAATAATTGAAAAGGTAATCAGCGAAATAGAATACAAAGGACCATCCATTAATTCTGAAGAAAAGGAATTTAAAAATCAAATCGAAGAACTTCTGAAAACCGATCAACTTCCTAGATCAATTATAGAAAAATTATCACTTAAATTGAAAAGCATTGAGCTCGATAAAGGTCAGTTTGATGCTCTTATTATAGAAGCTTTAAAATCATACCACAAAGCGCTGATTGAGCCAGGTGAAGCGGTCGGAATTGTAGCCGCCCAATCAATAGGCGAACCAGGAACGCAGATGACGCTCAAAACTTTCCATTATGCAGGCGCCGCCGAATTCAACGTGACTCTTGGGCTACCACGCCTCATTGAAATTGTGGATGCAAGGAGAAATCCTTCTACTCCAACAATGACTGTGTTTCTAGAAAAAGACACCACGGACGAAACTGAAATGGAGGGAATAGCGCGAGAGATTGCTCGACTACTTGAATTAACTAAAGTTGAAAATATTGCTAAATCAGTTGAGATTGATCTCGCCACGATGTACCTTGTAATTACGGTTGATCAAGATTTGATGAAGGACAAAAAAATTGACTTAGATCTTATTAAAAAACGAATTGAGACCCAATTGAAAGCATTTAAAAAGGAAGATATTAAGGGCTCAAAAGATACTATTACATTGGACCCAAAAACAGATGATTTAGATAAACTTCAAAAACTCCTTGAAAAAGTGAGAGAACTAGCAATTAAGGGATTAAAAGGAATAAATCGCGTGATTATTCGGCAAGATGAGGACAGTAATGAGTTTGTGATTCATACAGATGGAACGAACTTTAAGGGGGCTCTTTTAATTCCTGGTGTTGATTCGAAAAGAACGATTACCAATCACATTCGAGAAGTCGAATCGACTTTAGGCATTGAAGCTTGCAGAACAAGTATAATTAACGAATCAACTAACGTACTGGAAGAACAAGGGCTTGATGTTGACATACGTCATATTATGCTCGTCGCGGATTTGATGACCAATACCGGCGCCATCCGACAAATCGGACGCCACGGTATTAGTGGCAAAAAGTCAAGTGTCTTGGCCCGTGCGGCCTTTGAAGTCACGATCAAACATTTACTTGAAGCTGCCATACGCGGTGATGAAGACCCACTGAAAGGTATTACCGAAAACGTGATAATTGGGCAAGTTATTCCTCTAGGGACTGGAGGAATCGATCTCTTAATTAAACCTTCGAGAAAATCGCCCTCCTAATCAAACTTTCTCAAAAATTTCATGGAACAATATGAAAATTTTCAAAACTATTTACACGATGAAATATTATATTAATTCAAAACAGCATAGTTAAAGATGTTTATAGAAAATATTATAAATGGGACAATGGATGTAAAAAACATATTAAGAGAATATAAAACTAATCGTGAATTTAAAGAGAAATTATTTTTTTAGAAGTATGTATATCTAAGAAAGAGTAATAATCCTCTAAAGTTTTTAAAATCCGGAGAAATAAAATGATTAATGTGGAAAACGCAATAAAAATTGCAACAAAAACTGGATTTGTTCAAATTGGGAGTAAAAAATCCATAAGATTAGTAAAAAATGAAGAAGCTAAACTAGTTCTAGTGGCTAATAATTGCCCGAAGGAAATTTTAGAGGATTTAAAGATATATTGTAAATTTTCAAATATCCCAATATATCAATATAAGGGTTCCAATTGGGATTTAGGATTTCTTTGCGGAAAACCATTCATGATTTCAGTCTTAAGCATCATCGACGCAGGTGATTCGGATATTTTAAAGCTTAAAGAAGAAAGTTCTAATTAAATGAGATATTAATTATGTATGTGTAATTAGTAAGTGGAAATGAATAAATGACAACGAGTATTAAATTAGGCGGAAACGAAATTCGGTTTATATCACTTTTTGAAAGCATAACAGGGGCAGTCGCGCGTGATTGTATCATTAATGAGGATCGAATTATATTCATCGTGAAACCTGGAAACATTGGCCTCGCTATCGGCAAGAAAGGGGTTAATATAAAAAGAGTCAGAGATTTTTTACAAAAACCAATTGAAGTTGTTGAATTTGCTCAATCACCTGAAAATTTCATTAAAAATACTCTAGCCCCAGCGCGAATCAAAATGATTACTGTTACAGAGCGACGAGATGGCAAAAAAATTGCTATGGTAACTGTAAATGAACAAGATCGTGGTATTGCTATTGGAAAAAATGGAAAAAATGTTGCTCGAGCACGACTTTTAGCCAGACGCCATTATAATATTGAAGACGTTATTATAAGTTAAAGAATCTTTTTGTAATACCTCCAAATTAAGAACTAAGGAGGTTTTAATATGAAAAATCCCCCAAGCGTTCTTGTATTAGGGTCGCTAGCTTTTGATTACATTATGGAATTTCCCTATTTGTTTGGAGAAACTATTGTCGTAGAACGAAACAAAAATCTGAATGCTGCCTTCACTGTCAAGAATATGAATGTATTGCGTGGAGGAACTGGTGGCAATATTTCCTACAGTTTGAGTTTATTGGACGCGAACTGCATTCTAGTCTCTGCAGCGGGGAAAGATTTCTATGAACGAGGCTACGATAGATGTTTCCAAGATAAAGTTAATCTGCGAGTTGAGATCTATGATGATCAATATACTGCAGCTGCTTACATTATATCTGATGTCCGTAACAATCAAATTTCAGCCTTTCATGAAGGGGCCTTACTTAAGTTGGAATCCATTGATTTAAAATCGAAAATTAAGCCTGAGGATAATATCCGGATTGCAATCAATGCACCAAATCCAATTAATGCCATGATGAAATACGCGTATCAATTAAATGATTTAGAAATTCCAATGATTTTCGATCCTGGGCAACAAATAAAACTATTTACGAAAGATCACTTGAAAGAGATTGTTCCTCTCACATCTACCCTCATAGTTAATAGTAGTGAATTTACACTTTTTAAAAAGACATTAGAAACGAATATTAATTATTTGAAAGAAAAGATTGACAATATCATCGTTACCTTGGGCAATACTGGTTCTGTTTTATATCAGAAAGGTGAAAAATTCTCCATTCCCATTGCTAAGGCAAATAAAGTTGTGGATCCCACAGGTGCTGGCGATTCTTTTCGAGCTGGGTTTCTGAAAGGTATCATTAGTGATTTTTCCGTCAGGGAAGCATGCCAATTAGGTGCTGTCATGGGTTCTTTTTGTGTAGAGGCTCCGGGAGGTCAGGGGCATTATTGTACCATACCAGATGTAAAAGCGCGATATGAAAAATATTTTGGACCAATTCCAAAACCCCTCTAATTTTAAAAATAAATAATGTTTTTCGCACCTGATTCAGTAAAATAATGCTGAATATTTTTGTGATCTGCATGTGAAGATAGCGCGAAAGATTGCACAGAGAAGTGTTGAGTCAAGGCCCAGCCTGTACAGATAGCCAAAGCCTCCGCTTTATATTTCTTCCTTATTTTTGGTAGATATTTCCTGTTATATAAATAAATTGGTAATAAATAGACTTTTTTTCGTTTAGATATTGGAGTTTTTGAGAAGGTAAAATCCTCAAGACTGCTATCAAAGGGATTTCTTCGATAAATAAAATTCCCTAAAGGATAATAATTATTATGAATTAGATTATGATAGTAAATTGAGGGATGGACGTATATATCACAATTTAAGGTCGATTTGTTGATAAGATCCGTAAGTTCTTGGCCAGTTCCCAGTTTTCTGGCGAAAAGAACAGCTGTATTATGGATTTTGAAAACAGATTTTATCCACTTCAACATTTTTCTATAAATTTCCATTCGTGATGGGAAATCATATTTTTTATCAGAGTAGGTTGAATCAGTGATTAAAGTTGAGTTTTTTCCTCTTAGAATTACTCCTTTTTGCATTCCCATCCGCGGTTCTATACAAAAATCTCCAGTATAAATGATATTTTGCTGATTATAACTTATCTTGAATTGTAAGGACCCAATACAATGACCTGCATCGAAAATTTGAATCTTTATTCCATTTAAGTTGATTTCATCCCCACTTTTAATGATTTGAATATTCTCCTTTTTCGATTCCCTCTTGCTCCTTTCATTTATTATCTCCAGACTTGGGCGACTTAAATAGACAGGCTGTGATAATTTATCAAAAACTCGTAGCGAAATGTGGTCCGAATGCGCATGAGAAACCAGTATAATATCCGATTCATGATTCGCGAGCGGATCAATCAAAATATGATGTTTATTTAATATAATATGCGTTCCTGACTTCTTGTAGATCTCCACGTAAATCATCTGAACAATAGTAAATATTCTGAATTAAACTTTGGTAACTTACTTTTTAATTTAATTTTAGTCAAATCATCGTAAAAATATTTTCATGGGAATCTCCTCAATCCAGATTAACGAGCTCAAATCGACATTATTCAGATTCTTAATTTAAA
The DNA here is from genome assembly GCA_013375405.1 of Candidatus Helarchaeota archaeon. The sequence continues at coordinate 10,172 of JABXJU010000076.1, read as the reverse complement.
CACGCTAATTTTCGGTTTCTATCCATCTATAAGTTCATAATTATTTAATATACAGCTACACACGGACATCTATCATCTCGTAATTATTCAATCTAAAATTTTACATCTCCTTCAGTAAAGGATAGAAACCTTTTTGAATCCCAAATCCTTTTTACGGAAATGAGGTATTATTTTTTAATACTGTGAAGAAAATGAAGAAACAAATTCTTTCCTTTGAATTTGAGGTAATTATGACATGACTGGATCGAAATCACCAAGAGGCGAATTTGCTGGACTTGCAATCAAGAAAAAACGTAAGAAGTTTCGTTGGAAGGATACAAAATATAAGCGTCGTATTTTAAAACTTGTTAAAAAAGCTGATCCCTTAGAAGGTTCACCAATGGCCAAGGGGATCGTGCTCGAAAAAGTAGGGATTGAGAGTAAACAGCCAAATTCGGCAATTCGGAAGTGTGTTCGAATCCAACTAATCAAAAATGGAAAACAAATCACCGCATTCTTGCCTGGGGATGGCGCTTTGAATTATATTGACGAACATGACGAAGTCCTCATCGAAGGGATTGGCGGTGCGAAAGGCCGTTCCATCGGTGATTTGCCTGGAGTTCGCTGGAAAGTCATTCAAGTTAATAATGTAGCCCTGACTGAGTTAATCATCGGGAAAAAGGAAAAACCCATTCGTTAGATAAACCACTCTTTTTTAAGAATTAAGACGAATTTAATGAATATGATTTGTGTTAAACCAGAATACCAAATTTCTTATGATAAAACTTTACTGAATAACTTTCATTTTAAAAATTTAAGAATAAATTTCAGATATTTCTTATGTGGACCTCCAAGATCACAAGGTGAGGGGCTATTTTATAGAATTATCCATGGGGCTAAAGGAAAATGTATACAATGTATTTTCTTCTATAAAACACAATGGATTCCTTATCATCCTCATGATTACCACCCATTTTATATTTATTTAGATGATGTCAACAATGTATCTTCTCTGATCATTGATGATGGGCATCATTTTTCCAAATTAATACCAATTAAAAAAGTAAAAGAGAGCACCACCATTAATATTACAATTTTTTTACCAGATCATGGATTAACAGACCAAATTAAAAAATTTAGTAAAAAATTTCATCCAAATCTCATCCCACTTTTACCAAACCAAATAGTAAAGTGGTGGACGATAAATAACATGGCCCAGTTAAAGTTACGCACAAAATTGATAGACCCTTGGGCACCAGGCCTTATTCCCAAAAAGCCCCCTGAAAAACAATATTTAATATATAGAATAAATCACATCCTTCCATTCAAGATCTTTTCATCAGCGGAGAATGATTCGAACTTCACTTTCAGAGATGAAGCATTTTGTCCAAAATGCCAAACAATGAAGACGCTAGATTTTATGCCTCTTTATCACGATAAAGCTACGGGAATTTATTGTTTGCGTAAAAAAATGACATGTCAAAATCACCATAGTTATCATGTACAATATAATTTTGAGAAGGGTTTAATCGAATTTAAATGAGTACTGACCATTTCAGGTTTATATCAATAAGCTTTTACCTTGAAACTGTAGATTTAGTTTTATATTAAATAAATCTAAAATTGTCGGACAGATATCCACTAGCTTCATGGATTCAAGAGAAACTTTCCCAGTAAGGCGGTTTTTTGAGTCATAAATAATGAATGGAACTAAAATCTCTGCTTGCGTAGCTCCTCCATGGCTTCCATTCAGCTTCATATCCCCAAATTCATAACCTATTTTCGCGCAAACCACTATATCCCCTGTTCTCTCGTGGGCTAAATGTACTTCTTCAATTTTTCCCCGATCAAAAATCTTATCAATAAAATTCAACGACTGCAAATGTCTCTCAAGTGCTTCCAAATCTGATTCTGCATATATATGGCTACATCGATGAGACGCCATACATTTAACGTCAAATCCATCATTCCTCAATTTTTCTTCCAAATTGATATTTTCTTTCACGATTGTCATGCCATGATCTGCAGTAACTATGAAAACGAAATCGGTTTTTATTTGATTTTTAATTTTCATGATTAATTCATCGACTTCTTCCAAGCATTGTAGGTATTTTTTTGAGTTAGGACCTGCTGATTCGCCAAAACCATCTACTCCTAGAAAATTAATCATATAGAATTGTATATCTGAAGAGAGTTTTGTAGTTAAATGGTTGAAAACCGATTGATTTTGGTTTTCTAATGTGATCTTATCAAATATTTGTTTCTCTATGACCATTTTCGCCCCTTTTGTTACAGGTTCAGAAATTGCACAGGAAGGAAACGGTAATAATTCGAAAATTGTGGGCGATTCTATATTATCATTTGGATTAAAAAAATCAAAGTTCCTAATACACTTATATTTTCGATCCCAGAACTGATTCCCAATCATACCATGTTTCTCAGGATAGTTCCCCGTGATAATCGTTGAATGTCCGGTGTAAGTAGCTGTTGGAAAAATCGCTTCACATTCTAATGTATATTCCCCCGCCTTAGAAATTTCATCTAGAAATGGAGTATTCGCACTTTCAAATTCAGAGCTTGCACATCCGTCTAAAATAAATAGAAATACTTTCATTAGAACTCCGTACCCATTCTATTTCTTCGAAACATAAGAGATATTAGTTAGTTTTTTTTAAATTATCCAAAGTGAGCCAATCAATTATTTCTTGAATGTTATCAGAAATAATAGTAATTGTAATAGGACCTAAAAAATCCTCTTGCTCGGGATCTTTCACAAAGTGAATTCGTCCCGCAGAGGCCGCTTGCTTATTTAGAAAAAAACTGACTGAGTTTTCGTCCATATTTTTTAACAGAATCTTGCGTGCGGAATCTCTAATACGTTGTTGGCGTAGTTTATCCCGTATTAGAGAGAGCTTATTCATCTCTGAGCTCCTTATAATCAAATAAATGCCAACTTCAGTTCTTTCTTCCTCAATATGAGGCTGCGGATCTTGTATAATATTTCGAAAACATTGTTCGACTTTCTCTCTATCCTCTGTAGGGTGTAATGCGGTTTTAGCGATGATATTGATTCTATCACTTCCACCTATTATCCTGAATACGCTGTAATATTTTGCTGATTCGTTGTTTTAATGGCCTAATTTTTCCCTCATTTACAAACATGATATCAGTAAGAGCAATAATTTTAGCAATCCCTACAGAAATCTCCCGGAGGTCTCGTTCTTGAATTAGCTTCAAATTCTGAGGATCGTCGAAGCGGTTTCTTTTACGAATTCGCCCATAGCGCGTTCGGGGTGATGAGTGTATTGCTATAATTATAAATTTATTTAGATGTTCCCGGAAGAATTCTACTTCTTCAAAACTACGTAACCCATCTATTATCACGATATTCTTCTTGACTTTGGCAATTCTTGGTAGGGTTCGTTTTGCTACGCAATTCATTCCCTCCTCCTGACGAATTCCGACCATTATGCTCCCAACATTTTCTGAGTTAATTTCTAATCCTCTATCCCTACATAGCTGCCTTATAATATCCCCCATCACAATTGTCGGTATATTTAATTCCCTTGCTACTTCAGAAACAATCGATTTTCCCGACCCCGGTAATCCTACCACACCGATACCTATTTTCCTTATTTTTTTTAGGATTTCCATTTTACAACACTCAAATAATTGAGAACACTAAGTAATTTAATAAAGTAAATAAATCATTTTTCTTAATATATTTGTTAAGAGGTTTTTAAAATGCCAGAGATCGATGTTAAAGGCTACATCTTAAATGGTCCTGAAATGCTGATGCAAAATATGGCACAATTATCCACAACGGAAAGACAAGAAACCATTAATTTCATCAAAGTATTACGAACTTTCATCCTTAATACGGAAGTTAAAGCGGAAATCAGTTCCTTTGGAGCATCTTCTAGTAAAGTTAGTGGTACCATTGAATGGGTTGGTGAAAGAAAAGACGGTGAAAAGGGGATCGAATTGTTCCTCCGTTCTCGCTCAGGAAATAAAGTGTTTATCCTTGGAGGTAACGTTGAGCAAGCTCTCTTCAATAGCTCGAAACGAGTTTTAATAATTACTGAAACCCCCGAGCAATGTCCCATTTGTAAATCTGGTATCGCGACGAGAGCTGCGACAATCCAGTGTCCTTCCTGCGGTGTGAAGGCACACAAAGATCATTTTCTTGAATATCTTAAAATCCACGGGTCCTGTCCGAAATGCGGCAAACGGCTATCTATGAAACAAAAAACTTCAAGTAATAATCAATAATAGGGCAGATGAGCAGGATAATTACCAAGAACCCAATCAACCTCTTCATTTTACTCACCTAAATTTCTTTATGCCAAATAATACAATAAACCTCACTTTTACAGATACACCTGAGCGTGGGATTTTAAGAATTAAACAGAGACGGAAATTTCTGCTTTTTTTTCAGTGAAACAATGAGTATTCCCAGCCCAGCTAAGCTAATCATAGCGAAGAGCCAATTAAATCCTGGGATTTCGGGTGGTTGTGGCTCATGGCATTCATTATTTTGGAAGACATTACCAACACAATACACTTCGGTAAAGCATTCTGAATCAGTATAAATTGTATTACTGATGATAGAATTGAAATTTGACCAAAGCAAGTAAATACCAGATCTCTGATTATAGTTCAGTGTATTGTCGGTAAAATTATTATAACCTGAATATGAAAGGAAGATTCCATCCCGATTTTGAAGTATCCCGTTGTAACTAATTGTGTTATCAATAAATTTATTGTAATTACTCGAGTCATTCAATGCGACACCAGCATAGTCATTAAAATTAATTTGGTTATCTATAAAGAGATTACCACTGGAATTGGACAGAAAAATTCCATGAGAGTTATTGTAAACAGTTGAGTATGCTAAAGTATTATTATTAGAGTATATTAGAAAAATGCCCATATAACCATATTTAAAGTTACTAAAGGTAAAAGACATAAGAGTGCAATTGACGAGAATCAATTGAGAACCATCTACTGTTTTTGCTGTTCCGTATTGATGCTTGTAGTAATAGATTGGGAGATTATTAACCGTATTATCTGGAGTTATTTCATGAATGTAATGACTTAAGGTAGTTCCAGTCAATTTCAATCCTGTTTCAAGTAGTTGAGAATTAGAGAGCTTGATATTGTTGGAATTGCTTATTTCGATTCCTAAATTTGCATTGCAACTAGTATTACCGTTTAGATATTCAGTGTTGTATGAGTTTTCTATGAATATTCCAGTATCACCATTGTGATTTGCGGTATTATCATCAAATGAGTTGTTATTTGAGTCTTCTACTAAAATTCCATGGTGGTTATTATAATTAGCTGTATTGTTGATAAGTGAATTATTGTGGGCGCCATCTAAATAAATGCCATAGCTGGAGGCATAATTAGCAATATTATGGCTTATAGTGTTGAAATCTGATTCTATATGAATCCCAATCCCATTATTAAAAGCGGAATTAAGAGTTATATTATTCTGATGACTATCGAGTCGCACATAGATTCCCCTGCCATTATGGTAAGCAGAGTTTTTATATACGGTATTATTTCTATTTGTAAACCACAATTGAATTCCGTAAGAATTATCCTCTACGGAATTTTCGGTGATATTGTTATTGTCGCTTTCATATAAACTGATTCCAGCGAAAGTGTTATCATTCGCCGTATTATTTAAAATAGTGTTTAAATTTGAACTATACAGATCGATTCCAAAACTATTCGAATTAGCAGTATTATTAATAATATCATGATATGTACATACATCTAAGAAAAACCCCTCATCATTATCATTGACAGTATTCTCGATAAACGTGTTTCTAGTCGAACTCCATAAATTAAATCCATATCCATGGTTTGTAACCGTATTATTTATTAAAGTATTATCATTACTTGAGCTTCTTAATTTGATTCCATGTCCATTATTATCAACAATATTATGACTTAGGTTATTATAATCCGAATTAAATAAATAGAATCCATGCCCACCTGGTGGATAATTAGCTTTATTATTTTCGGCTGTATTATAAATTATTGTATTGAAATCAGAGCTTTCAAGGTAAATACCATATGTATTTGATTTAATAATGTTATTTTGAAGTGTATTATTATTTGAGGTCACTAATGCGATACCAGATTGGTTGTTGTTATTAAAAGTATTATTAATTATAAGCCCATGAATAACTCCTGAAAGTCTAATTCCAGAATATCCTGTATCAGCATCTATAACCGTAGAGTTAATAATTATAAAATAATCTGTAGTGCCCGTTATACTTATCCCGTGTTTGCCATTACTACTGGCATTAATCCAGTACGACGTAATTATCCATGGATCCGTTTTGGAACCATTCCCTCCACTGTCATAAATATCAAAGTCCCCATTAGACGTTATCTCAATTGGAAGATCTGCCTGAATAAAAAGTTGAGCGCTAGTAATATTAGTAACTGGCTTTGAACTATAATGATTTACTCCGAATAACGATATTATAAGAACTATTATACTGAAAACCAAGCAAAATTTTTTACTAAATCCCATCCAGCTTCACCCCAAATTTTTGTATTTTGTACTTTGAATAAATGACTTTAAAAATATATTTGAATTTGTGGAAAAAAAAAATTGGAGTTATTAGAGATTTTGAATGATTCTAGGGATTTGTTTTAGGATTTACTCCAGTCTTTCCTTATCTTTGTGAAAGCACACAAAGATTATTTCCTAGAATATCTTAAAATCCACGGGCCCTATCCGAAATGCGGTAAACGGCTATCCATGAAACAAAAAACTCCAAGTAATAATCAGTAATAATTAATAAGAGCCAAAATCGACTAATCTTTTTCCCATGTGAATATTCTAGTATACTTTCTAGTTTACATCAAAAATTCTGTTTTTAAGAAAAGAAAAATAGTGAATTAAAAAGATTAAATGCGATCTAATTCGCCGAGGGCGTCCTTTAGATCAGCTTCTTCACCCGCGGCGACTTCGTCGATAGGTGGCTTTTCACCCAGGAATTCCGCAAGGACTTTGTCCAATTCGCCCGAGGCGGACTTCATAACGAGCCGAATCATGCCGATATTGACGTCCTTATCCGTGATAATGCAGAGAACGCCATTGGCGCCACTTTGGGATGCGAATATCTTCCCATCGTCGAATTCCGAGGTCACTATATTCAAATTACCGATATCGAGGCTCTTACCTTGTTCCTCACTAGCACAGAAAACTGCTGAGGCTATAGCCCCAATCCCATCAACGTCTACTGGATAGTAACTGAACTTACTAACGTGGGCGATCGTAAGCCCTGTCCTATCTGCTAAAATGACTTTCTTAATCCCCGGCTCTGCTTTGATAATTTTTGCGAGAATCCTATCAAACGACTTTACATCCATTCTATTCGACTCCAAATTCTCTAAAATTATACGGTGAGATTACCACATCTACGATAAATTTCTATACTTTTATGATGTTTATTGTATAAAACTTTATCCAATTAAAAACTTTATGATGTTTATATTTATATTTTTATGAAGGGTTAATGAATTTAATTTATATATTAGGAAGAAAGTCCCCACTCATTTCTTTTTTACAACGCGGTTTTTAACTTCATCTGTGAAACGAAAAGATTCAAACACTAATTAAGGATAAAACTGCAGTAATGGCCCCTAATTGTGCTATAATGACTGAATCAGCTCCACAAATTACTAAGACATCGTCTTTTTGAAAAGCGTAGTTTGATAATAAGTATTTTAATAGAGTTGGATGTTGATTTTTCAGATAATCCTTACCAAGCGTTGGTATTTCTAAATTATTATTTCCTGTATAAATCAACGAAGTAATTGATTTTGCACCAACTGAAATGGCTGCATCCCTTAAATTGATTCCAGACCCAATTTTGGTGGAAACATCTCTAACTTGACACCCTAGATTAAATTTTTTATTTGTAAGTTCTTCAGCCTCTACTAAATTTTGAAAGGAAATCAAATTTTTTTCTATTTTTCCAAGCACTTTTTTACCCTTTTCAGCGAGAATATGTCCTTTTTTTCCTTCAACAGTTATTATGCTGGCATCCTTCAATCGATTTACAAGGGTTCGAATAGATCCTCCCCCTAAGTCAAGCGTACGTCCTAATTCATAGCGCCCAATAGGTCCCTTTTCCTTAATTGCTTTCAAAGCTAAAACAAAATGTGCCAATCGAAATAGATGCCCTGGCCCTTTTCGATCAACCAATTTTTGGAGGGTTTCCACTTTTATCCTCTAACTCAAAATCTCTCTTCGCTTTCTATGACTCTATTTGAAATCGTTATAATTTAAGAATTTTTGTTTAATCAGAATTTGAGGAAAAATAAAAAATAGTAAGAAGCGGCTTTTTTTTGAAATTTTCCTGATTTTTATTTACACCTTAAAATTGTTGGGGCTTTCCTTTTGCGATATAAGACAATAATTACCAGAGATAGACCGAGAATCGAAAGCATTAGCCCAAAAGAAGGTATATCATCGCCATCAGCTTGAATTGTAGTAATTTCTAATTCGAAATACAAGTTCATGAATTTAATGTACATATATAAGAGGAGTCCTGTTTCGGTATCATAAATGGCTTTAGATATTTGGAGCCCATAGGTAAAATAAAAGTCTTGAACCGCTCGACTTACTCCTAAAAATGTCATATTGTAGGTATCAATGCTTAATGAAGCTCCACGTTCATTCGTGGCATTATTTGCTAAATCTATTTGATATGCCCAGTTAGTTGGGGAAATTAATGCCGGGTCCCAAGAATAATTTGAAAAGGGTGGAGAGGCTGGACCAGTTACTAACATCAAATTTAACCCGAACTCGTGTCTAGTGACAGAATTTACCGTGAGATTACCGATTTGTATAGTACCAATACAGGCTGCAGGATTATCCACCGTAAATTTTATGTTATCTCCTATATTAAGAACATACTTGCCCTTTGGAACATAAAACTCACTCAACCATGTAGTGGCTTGAAAATTATTACTTGTTTCATTGAAATTTAAGACCGTCCAATGTATTTCATCACCAGAAGTAATCGAATTAAAAGGGGTATATGTCGTGGCGATGCTTGGGATTACGGAGACTGCACCAACTAATACAATCAAACTCAAGACAAGAAATATCTGTTTTTTCATTTTCACCAAAACTTTATTAAGAAATTCAGTTATAGGATAATTTGTAGGATAGATTATCCATATAAAAATTTTTCGTCTAAAATTTAATACAAGGTTGAAATATGAAAAGATCCCGTATCTGGATGCTTCTTGGAGTGGTTTTAATTCTCTTTACATATATCATAGTTTATGGACTCAATTCGGCAAAATCCGGCTTAGATAATCGAAATTACGATCTAATGAATGATATAAATTCCCTGGAAACCAAAAATGTGAGTAATATAACCCTTATCTTGAATTATTATGATGGAGAAAATGTCACTTATACTGATATCTCCTTAATAGGTGATATTTCACCTTATAACGCCACACTCGTTATATTAGGCATAGACAATATTGATGAATATTGGGCGACAAATGGAGTATTCATTAGAGGTTTACGCATTAATAGTACCTGGTATACGAATGGAGACGGAGGCCGAAACTGGCTTTATTATATAAATGGCATTCTGCCTGGGATTAGTAGTTCAGAATATGAATTAAATAATGATTCGACAGTAGAATGGAAATTCACCGGAGGAAATCCATTTCAAGATGGAAATGATCCAAATGACGATTCATGGTTATATACAGGACTGTTTATAGGAATCGCAATAATTTGTGCGATTGGACTTTTCTTCTTTATTAAAAAAGAATTATAGATTTTCATTTAATGATAAAATGGTGTATTTCGATTGTTGAAACAAGAATCTGATGACAAAAACAAATCGGATCTGAATATGAATAAGATTGAAAACAATTCTATAGAACCGTATCTATATCAAAAATCGTCAGTCAAGATCACGTTAATTGCAGTTTTTGCAGCTCTATCCATTGGGGCAAGTTATATGTTAGCCCCTTTCATTAATGTGGAGGTAATGTCGGTTATCCTTTTCATTGCTGGATTCCTCTATGGTAAATATGTTGGAATATTTGTTGGTTTAATATCCTCCATTATCTACTATGGATGGAATCCTTTTGGAGTCCCTCCCCTCCCTCTTTATGTAGCCTGTGTGGGC
>JABXJU010000343.1 GCA_013375405.1 Candidatus Helarchaeota archaeon | reverse complement strand
AGGAAGATCCGGCCCATTCTGGATTGAAAAATCCTCTTGAATTTTGCCGCCCTCTACTTGGTAAATGTTTGCGTCCGGTGGTTTAATGGGGGGCTTTTCCGGGATCCTTACTTGGTCAAATGTATCATCTAGCCGATCTTCGGAATTAAGGATCATCCCTCATACCTTAGGGCCTCAACGTCCTGGCGCCAAAAACAACCAGGTCAACCTCCGGTGTGGTCGGGCTTCCTAATATGGTGTCAATTATGAATTTGATCTCAGTTTGGCCACCGCAGTAAAAAGCGTTTTTGTAACTTCCGCCTCGCGTGAAAAGGTGCGGATACATTCCTGTAAATTCTCTGTCATTTGACATCTGCGCGCGCTCATTTTTAAACCAGCCTAGTTTTTGTTTATCAACGAAAGGCAGCACCGAATTTTTCCAGGTGATATGGTCCAGACAATCAGCTGGATCACCTGTGAAGGCAACGCCTTCGGTTCCCCAGGCTGCAAGGTCATGGGCAACAGCGAAAAATCCAAAAAGGATAAGGTCCGTTGCTCTTTCAATATCTAGATAGCCTATGGTGTCCGCTCTAAATCGCGGATAGTGTTTAATGTAGGGTAGGAAATGGGGATCTCCCCAACCTTCAGGATCCATACAGGTTTTAGATCTTAGCAGCGCAATATCAAGAGTCGTTTGCAGCTGCGCGTCGCCTGGCGTTGCGAACATATCAGCCAGGCCGCCCAGCGAGATCTTCATTTCTAAATGAGAATAGCGTTTAGTGTCTATAATAGTGTCCTCTTGTCTGGTGAAAAAAGGCATAGCAAAAGGAAGATCTATGACCTGGTCATAGACCCCGTCAACTGCAAGGATCGGGTCATATACCGGCTCTACTCCTGTAAATAGCTTGTTGAAATAATGAAGCCCCAGGGCTGGCGTGCTGATCGGTTCCTCATTTTTTGAGGTCTTGAAAGTAATATCCTTTACTGCCAACAGGCCGCCTTTCTCGCGCGGAGTTGCAGCGGTTCCGGCAACGATCGTATGGTGGAAGGTCAGCCGCAAAAACTTATAACCCCCACATTTTACAGGGAATTGCTCGCGATAGGTTTTTATTTGGCCGTTAGGGCAGGGGTCGGCGTCGATAATAAGGGGGGTTTCAGATGGCCTTCTACTTGTTCCTTTTGGCATTTTTTCCCCCTTTATCTACCTATAATCAGCTTTCTCAACGGCTCAATTCTGTGGATCAACATGGTGCCTGCGGCGACGATTAAGAAATTGATTAAAATAGATTGGAAAGTTATTTTATCCATAATAAAAGCCTCCGTTCATACACAATGAATATTTTGATTTTTTAAAAAGGTGTCAAGGAAAATCGAGTTAGATAAGTTAGGTTAGTTAGCTTAGTTAGGTTAGTTAGGTTAGTTATAAATCTAAGCTGATATACTCTAAAAATCCTAAATTGCGGACCGCAGCGGCAAATTCTTCTGAGCTATGTTTTTTAATATAGTCAAGCTCAACCGGCTCTGTGATTTGAAAAAAAATATATCTCTCGGTGCCGCTTCTCACATAAACAGGGAGATCTGCAAAGATCCGCCTAGATACGGCTATTATGTCAATATTTTTATGGCGGCCTAGATCATATAGCCAATGTATGTCCTCGTTGTTTTGGCCGTAGCGGTTGATCTCATCAAAGACGACTATGGTATTTTTATATAACTCTGCTTTTTCCCATACTTCCTTACAGAATAGCCACGTATCATAATAGTAAATCGAGATATATTCGTTAGATAAGTCAGAATACTCCCCCATATAATCAAAGATAAAAATTTTTGAGGACGGTTTAGCTCGGACTAACTTCTTGGCTAGGCTCGTCTTGCCTTTCCCCCTCTTTCCCACTATGGTTATTAACACTTTTTTTTTCAAGTTTGACAGGTCTTTTAATTACGATTCGTTTTATAATTTCATTCCCTAAAAGGCTAAAAAATATGACCTCAGTTTTTGTAACTTTGGTAAATTTATATTTTATTGCCAACTTAGACATATGCGGCTGCATTAATTTTTTTCTATCTTCATCAAGTGCCGGCACGTTTGGATTCCAAAGGTGCCATAACTGAAAAAAGGTTGACAGTATATCGCCGCAGATATCATCAAGATAATCAGGTGCTATCTCTCCTTCATCTAACCCAGGGCCAAATTCCTCTTTTTTTTCTTGGTTCTGGTCCTCGGTCTTGTTCTCCGGCGCCTTTTTTGCTGTTCTCTGTCGAAACGGCGGCAGGTCCTTTTTTTTGATTTCTTCCTCTTGTTCCTTTGTTGCTGGTTCTGGTCCGTTTCCCTTTTTTATCATGATTAATTTTCTCCTTAGATTTTTTATTTCTATTCTCAGGTTCAATATTTTCTTCCTCAGGTTCAATAGGATCATCAACACGATCCACCTTAACAGCAGGCTCAGGATTTTCAGGTTTTTCCACATCGTTTATTTTTTCCTCATCATCCGCATTGACATAATTTTGGGCGGCAGTTAAAAAAAATTCTTTCATGGTCCTGTCGTTTTGATAGAGCTTTATATGTAATTTTTTTTGAAGTTCCTTTGATAAATAAATGGGGATTGTCGGCATAATTCTCTTATTATAGATTTTTATAAATAAATTATTTTGTCAAGAAAAGTTAGGTTAGTTAGGTTAGTTAGGTTAGTTAGGTAACTTACTTAACTTTTGAAAGGTGGCCGGCCGTATTGTCAGCAAAAGGGGGGTAAATGATGGGTTATAGACATGGACTCTCCCCGACCGGCAAAAGAGAGCCAAGTTTATTCACGTTTGTTTCAGCTTTCCTATCGGCTCAAAATAAACACTTCCCATAACAGATCCTTCCTCGATAGCAAAGCATAAACTAAAATTAACAACCCTTACTGTTTTTGAATTAGAGCCAATAAAATTAGTATATTCTTCGATCAATTTTTTATCAACCATGCGCAGCGCTTCGAC
>JABXJU010000075.1 GCA_013375405.1 Candidatus Helarchaeota archaeon | reverse complement strand
CAGCGTGTATAACTCTATCGGCACTTTTACATTTGATATTGGGGCAAATGCAACTAGTAATATTTATTCTCCTGCTAGTTTTAGCAATGTGCCCTTCACGATCAGAGCATTAACAACTGCACTTTCTTATGTACCAGCTCTGCCAACGCCTTATGGAAATAATGTGACCCTCAGAATATTTATGAACGTTTCAGATCCTGCCAGCCTTTATGATGGTCAGGGTTTAACTGTAACTAATTGGACCCTTTCAAATAGCTCAGGCCCGTGGTCTTCTGGTGTCCAATATGAAATTTCCGGGATAGGTGGAGCTTACACGGTCACAATCTTCAGCGATGTCTATTCCACAATTGGAAGCGATACATTTGATATAACAGCAAGTACTATTAATCCCATTTATGATGTCGCTTCCTTAACCGGAGTTCCATTCAGTGTGCGTGCATTAATTACTGCAATAACATACAATCCAGCAATCACACAACCGTTTGGAAACAACGTGAGTGTTGAAGTATTTTTCAATGTATCAGATCCTGAAAGTGTTTCTAATGGGTTGGGACTAAATGTAACCTGGTATCTCTCAAATAATACTGGATCCTGGTCTGCTGGAACACAATACCTCATGAGTGGGAGTGATGGTGCATACTTATTCACGATTTTGAATTCCGTCTATAACAGGACAGGTACCTTTTCTTTCGATCTCCTCGGCGATCCCACTGAACTACCATATTCTAATGCGACCTTCACCGACGTACCCTTTTATATCCGTGCCTTAACTACTGCAATCACATGGATACCTCCAGATACACAACCTTGGGGAAATCCTGTTAATGTTACGATTTATTACAATGTTTCAGATCCAGTTAGTGTCTTATATAATGGGTTGGGTTTGGATATAACAAACTGGACACTTTCAAACAGTACAGACACTTGGACATCTGGGATTGAATATGTGGTTACGGGCGGGAGTGGCGTTTTTCTTATAACAATAGATAATGAAACAGTTACTACTGTTGTGGGTAGTTATACATTTAATGTGTATGTAGATTCAGGAGATAGTCGTTACCAATCTGTATCTGCTTTAGGCATACCCTTTACAATCCGTCCTCTTTTAACGCGGTTGACATATACACCAATTCCTAACGTTCCATGGGGTAACAATATTACAATTACTTTCATGTATAATGTGAGCGATGAAGCCTCTTTATGGTATAATAATCTGGGTATAAGTGGTGCTACGCTTTCAGTAACGCTCCCTACTGGTTGGAATTACGGGGAACATTACACCTCATGGGGTAATAGTGGAGCATATACATTAGATATTTCTAATATTACCTATTCTGCTATCCAAAATTATATGATAAATGTTGAAGCAGCCACCAGCAATCCTGTTTATGCACCAGGAATCGTGGAGGGATTCACATATACTATACGTGCATTAGCTACCGTCCTGACTTATGACCCAGTTACCCCTGTACCTTATGGTAATCCTGTTAATATCACATATCATTTACGAATAAATGATCCCGAAAGCGATTGGTACCATGGCCAAGATGCACCTGCGAGCGTATATGATCTAAACATTACCAATCCTAGTGGATGGGAGGAAGGTATCAATTGGACTTTTGCAAAAGCGACTAAAACCATAGCTATTTTCAATAATACTGCGAAGAATGTTGGGCCTTATACTTTTGATCTCGAAACAGTACAAGTTTCTGATAAATATAGCAAAGCCACATTTTCAGGTATCCCCTTCAGTATTCGATCTCTGAATACTTTCCTAACTTATCCTGCCCCAGCCAAGAATTCTTGGGGATCTAATGCAACGCTGACTCTCCAGTGGCAGGTGATTGATACGGCTAGCCTTTATCATCATGGGGAATTAATTATAGGTGGACAACTTGAAGTCGTTGATCCTACAAATTGGACCTATTGGCTTAATTACACTTCAAGCGATCTGCTAAATGGGAATTATATTCTAAACATTAGCAAGGATGTTGTCGATGATATTAAGACGTATATCATTGATCTGAAGGTATCTCATCAATCGGTGGATTATTATGCGAATACTTCATATATAGGACTGCCCTTTTCAATTCTACAAGTGCAAACATCTCATACAACAATTATCAATAGCACCTATTATCTGGATGGGATAGGAGGTTGGCCTTGGGGTGATATGGTTAATGTCACTGTCCTCTATGTTGATACGGACCATGGAACATTGGTGCCAAATTCCAACATCTCCGTCCAAGGTGATGCAGGATCTCCATATGAATCGGGTAATTTCACAATAAATGGGGTTGAAAGTACCGTAAGTGGATCTGCAACAGGAATTTTCGTTCTAATACTTAATGGAACGGCAGCTGAAAATGCTATTGGATATAATTTCTATATCACCCTCTATCATCCAACTGGAAATTATCTTAATCACACCTACCTTGTTACAATCTCATTCCGAAAATCAGTCTCGCAAATAATCCCGAAAAATCCACCCGTTTTTGTCCCGTGGGGAGATAATATCACAATCCTTTTTACATACAATAATTCTGAAGCGGGTGGATTTCCAGGCATACCCGGTGCGAATGTTGATGTCAATGTAAGTGATCCTGCAGCGATCGGGTACTTTGTATACTATGAAAATGCAAGTATGGGTTCTGGTGCATGGATTATCAAAATGAACACGACATGGGCCAACGTAACCTGGAATACTCAAGTGGAAATAACTTTCACAATGACTGCAGTTGCGCCTGGGACAATGCCTGCCCAAAGCTATCATACAGTCTTTATCACACCATTAGACTCCGATTTAAAAACTGTTATATGGGACAATTCAATCTTTCTTGAACAAGCAAATAGCTTCAATGTAACAGTAGAATTACGCGATCGAAGTCATTTCAATGCAACGGAGAATGATTTCAATTTAGTCGTCAATAATAGCTATTGGTATGACACAGGAAGCCAAGGTCAATATGATAATGTTCAGTTTATTATAACTACTCGGGAAGGCCAATTCAACAATTACACATGGTATTGGGGTAATATTAGCGTGGCAACACAAAGCCCTGGAATCTATCGATTGACATTCCTTTTCAATCAAACTCCAGCATATCCCATAATTCAGGAATTACTCGATTATTATGTGATAATTGAAGTACGTGGTGATCGCTTAGATTCAAGCCAGACTCAAGTCACGGTAGATCTAACCATTCAAACTCATGATACTGCTATGACCTTTAATTGGACATATGCAAACTCAACAATAACTCCAACTTTTGCCCTCGCACCATTTCCCACATTTACTAATGGCAGCAATTACTTCTATGGCGATCTTATTGATATCTATCTTTTCTGGTATGATTTGGATTCAGGTGCAGCAAATCCCGGAATTTCTGCATCTTTTATCACAACAAATTGGAATAATTCTCTATATTACAGGGTATTTAATTTGTATGAACTTAATTCGCAGAATGATTCATATAAGGGTCTATTCCAGATTCAAGTTAATACGAGACTATTCATTGATATGGTTGGGAATTATAGCCTTCAAATTAATGCGACTCTGGAAACTTTTCAACGGATTTATTTACTCGCTCATGGATATGTTTCCTTTGGAATCCTTCCTGCCCCTGTGAACTTAACCTTGCGTGAGCCGATTCTTTCTATTCCATACCAAGATAACGCAAAAATAAATATCAGCGTAACGAATAGTAACGAAAACAATACTGGAATCTTTCTCTCAAGCGATGAAATAGATATCAGCAGTATTCCAGGTTCAATGGGTGGTAGCAAATGGGTTGTCGGAACGAATCCGTTTTATGGAGAATATTCTTTATTCTTTTATACAACCAATTATGATATTGGAGTCTATAATGCAACTGTGCTAATTAATAAGACTAATTATGAAATCATTACTCAGAATTTTACATTTGAAATTAGAGAGATAAATACAAAAATTCAGTTATATGCTACTCCTCAAAATATTTCAGTGGCATATACAGATAATTACACAATTAAATTCCAATATATAGATAATGAAACATATCAATACCACATTCCAATTGGTCCAATCCCTGCTAGTCCTGTCGATCCCAATCTTAACTTCAATATTTCTAATTGGTATAATAATAATGGAACTACTACGATTCTAACCGATGAAGTTGCTCAAGGGATTTATAAAATAAATATAATAGCTTCAATTGATGTTGGTGTTTATATCGTTTCAATCTACGTTAAGCTAACTCATTATGAACTTGCAAATCTTTCATTAACGATCAACATCACAAAAGCGGCTACAGTAATAGTTCCCGTGGAACCTGATTCACTTTTTTCACCATTTGATGTATTTCAATTTACATCAAAACGTTTTGCGGTGAGATATACTACGGAATTTGGAGAACATATAGAGAATGGTACACTTTATATTAGTATCATCATTGGAAACGAAACAGGACCATTAATTAAGACACTAAGTCTAGTTCATGAAGGAAATGGGATTTATAGCGTTGATATTTCCGGTGGAAGTCTTGATCCTGGGCAAACATACTCAATTTTGGTAATTGCAGATCCAAACCTTCAAAATTATGAATCCACAACTCTATTTTATCCCAATATCTTCACAGTAAAACCATTTTGGGAGCATTGGCTATTCATAGTTATGATGGTTGCAATAGCAAGTGTTGTAGGAGTAGTTGCTTACCGCCGAATTAAATGGTATCTCACACCGGATCAAGTAAAAGAAATCATTCGAGCGACTAAAATCATCAAGAGTGGGAAAGAAGCAAAACTTCCAGTTGTAAAGTCCCGTGAAGAAATTTTCAGGATGGAATTCGCGGAAGGTTGGAAGTTATTGGAGATGGAGCCGCCAAAATTAGTACGCCCTGAAGTTGTCCGTTTTGCATCAGAAATTAGTATGGTGTTGCGAACTAGAATGACTACACCTGAGGTTGAAACATTAATAAATACCTTAAAAACACTATCAATTGCAGAAGCCGAACGCTTTCTAAGTGGTATGAAAGTCCCACCAGAAGCCACTCGCCGTCTATTAGCCATCGCCGGATTAATTGGAAAAACACGAGTAGATATCTTTAACTTTTCGCAGGCGCTCAGTAATATAAAGGGTATGGAGATTCCTTATGGTCAGGTTGAGGAAATAGTGAGTACTCTTAAAAAGATGTCATATGGAGAGGCAGATAGATACCTTGAAGCGATGGTGATCCCACAAGAAGACCGAAAAAGCTTACTTGGATTATTAAGTATAAAACCACTAGTCATGCCCAAGAAAATAAGAGAAGAAAAAATAAAGGAAAAAGAAATAGAACGAATGAGTGTTCCAGAGATAGGAACAGAACTTGAAGAAATTTCAGACTTAAGCGAAGAAGAAAAGAAGATTTTAATCAAAGACCTAAAGAATCTATCTTTGGAGCAACAGAAACAAATTTTGAAACGTCTTAAAGCAAGAATAAAGAAGCCAGAAGCGAAAGAACTACTCGAAGAACCAATTGAAAAACCAATCGAAGAACCAATTGAAAAACCAATCGAAGAACCAACCGAAGTAGAAAGAATGAGTATCTCAGAAATACAAGCTCAACTCAATAAAATTTCAAAATTGAGCGATAATGAAAAAGAATTCTTGCTCAGAGGTATGGAGAAACTCCCTTTGAAAAATCAGAAAGATATTTTGGAAAATCTTAGAAAACTAAAGAAGTAAATGTATGAAAAACCAAAAAAAGGGCTATCCCCTTTTAAATTTACCATCACTTTTTTTTTAAATAGAATAAGACATTCAATAGAACTTTTAGAAACAATAATCCGGACAATAACTTGGAGTTCTATCGACTCTATGCTTTCTGGAAGAATTCATTATACGTGTCCATAATACGAACATAAGTACTAGAATTGATAATTTTGGTTTCTCGTAATTTATGGACGCCGTCATTGAACAGTTGTTGGGTATTAGATTTAAAGAGGAGGTTTTGGTCATCTATTTCGGAGATCCCCGGGGGTACTTTTTTTGAGTATTGGTGTTCGAAGTGATGTTTAAGGGTTTCAAGTCCTTTTGGGCGGGTTAGTTCTTTTTTCTTGTGGAAATTTAGTATAAGTGGGGGGAAATAGGCAATTCGACTTTTTTTTTCTTGAAAAACGGCGAGGTATACAGGCATAAGTACAGATACTGCGTCTCCACGCCTATTTGCGCGGGAAAATGGAGTTCCAAGCTCTAGGATTTGATTTTTCGTTTTAAAGATGGAGTTTATTAAATTTAAATAGCCATGTTGGATTTTTTCATTCAGATGATTTATCGCATCCCACTTGCTCCTTAATTTTTTGATTGATCGATCCTTCGCATCACGAAAGCTTTCAAGCTCAGTAGTAAGATTGCTGGTTATCCGGTGTTGCGTCTTATAAGAATCCCCTTCATCGACCGAATTGACATTAAGTTCTAATTCACTTATTTTGCTAACATATTCACTCGTGACATTTCTTAATTCATCATGTAATTGTATCAATTGAGAATTTACAAGAATTGGAACTTGATAGAGATCATGAAGGATTTTCTGAACATTCACATGAAAAACTTCAATAATAGGTTCACACATCAATTCTGCTGATTGTTGAGAAAGTCGTTGGGACATAACCATAAAATCAATGACATCCTTTTGTTCTAATTGCTGAAATAATACACGGATTTCGCTAGCAATGGTAGGGCTCAGATAACCACTCAAATCAAATTTGCTTTCTTTCTGATACACATTGATTCTCGATTCAAAGTGACGTAACCTTGAGATGAAATCGTCAGTTGAACCACTGGCTAAATCTCTTTCTGGATTGAGTTCAATCGCTTTATCAAAACGCCTCATCTGAAAGTGGTTCGTGTTTAATATTAGAGATTCGACCATAATTCCATTTATCCCATCGATTGAGATTATCCAAAGCGGTAGATAGGTTTTGTATATTCCCAAAAACTTTTCTTTCTTCTTTTTCTCGTATTCAGCCCCCATTAGGACCGATGCCATTTCAATTCCTTCAAAATCTACCCGAGTAAAGGGATGCTCGCCCCCAATATAAGGTAGCACTAATTTTGCAACCAATCTTCCAACATCCTACTGTATTTGACTTATTTAATTTAGACTACTTTATTACTTTTAAGTCTGCGTTTTGAGGAAACTCCTCCCAATTAAATGGGCGACGCGAATGGGTTCAGGAATATGACTTACACCTGCACTAATTTTCAAAATTTGCTGGGCGTCTTTTAACTCTAACCCTTGGATTTGAAAAAAAACTGGATTTTTTACAGTTTTTTTTGTCTTAAATTTGTGAATAGGCCCAGTATTTTGGATAATTTCCCATCGTTTCTCCCATTCAGTAGTATTTTGAAGAGCATCTTTAATCGATTGGAGATCTGGCTCTTTTTCACACACTACGATGATTGGTAAATGGGTTTCTTCATATAACTTATTAATATCAACGATATTAAAACCACCAAACGTAATTCCGGCGAGCATGATCACACGTAATTGACCAAAATGGGGAGTAGTCGTGATCATCTCGCTGATTTTTTTAGTTGCGTCAAGGCCATCAATGGCTATATGTGTCTGTAAGACCCCTTCGATCCAAAGCCGCCCTCGGAATATAACACCGAAAATTCGAGTCGTTCCCTCGGTTTTTGGGATGAAAGGCGAATCATCGATTCCAATAATTCGAATCTCCTTTTTAATCTCCCGAAATTTAATGGGATCCATCCACTACCCTTCATTTACCATATCTTTGAAACGCACTTCAAAATCTATTAAAGAATGGAGTTTTTTATATTAATTATAGTATTGCTGTGGAAAAAATGATGGATGATCAACATAAGAGACATCTCGCCCAAATTGTGACAGTGCTGAGTGACATTGTGGGGGGGCAGACACAGGTCCTTTTGCGGATTGAACGGGGGCTTGTGGAACAAAATCGAGCGTATAAAGACCTCTTGAACAAAATAAATCTCTTTGACAAGAAAGTTCACGGTGGTTTCACTGTTTTAGAGGATAATCGACTCGCCACTTTGGAGAAGAATGTCACTGAAGGCCTAACTAACTTGGATTATAGTTATTTAAAAAAATTGAAGCAAGAGCTTGACTCAGTGCATGCAAAATTACAGCAGCAAGTCAATGTACAATTACTTCAATTACTAATTAAAAAATCCCAGAGAGCTGCAGTAATCCCACGAGGGCGGGCTCCAAGTGTGGTACGACCCAGCGGTATTCGACCTTCTAGAAGAAAACCCACCACACCCACATATGCAATGGCTTCTGCGATTTCCGAACTAAAACCAGCAGCAGCCCCTCAACAAGAAACTGCTGAAGCCCCGGACGGAGAATGGTCGGAAAGTGAACTTGAAGGAGGACAAATCTTTGACACCCTTATTACCGGATGGAAACGTCGGGATTGGGAGAAGATCGTGCAAGGTACAAAAGAGATGTTTATGCGAGCATGGAAAAAACTTTCGAAAACGGATAAACAAAAAATTAGAAATGGTGCTTGGAGTAAGCCCATTATAAAAAAATTAAAGATGATGAGCCGGGAATCATAAAATTTTTCCGTGTGTGAATATAAGTTTTATTTTTTACAAGAAATCAATCTGAAATCCGTCTTCTTTCCGTGAGAGAAAATCATTTATGATAAAAATAATTTAAATACCTATAATATTTTAGTATTGAAAAGAAATCAACGGGTCTTGTCTGTGGCTGAAAAAAAGGAATACGACTTAAGAATCCCTCCTGGGACACCAAACCTAGAAGAATTATTATCAGAAGTAATAAAAAAATTTGATTTAAAGGTGATTGCCCCAAAAGACCTCGATGAGCCTTATTATTTAGCAGTTCGTGGAGATCTAGAATCAGTTCAAGCAGCAAAGGAATATATTCGGAAGCGATTGGAAGAAACGGTCGCTGAAATGGAAAAGAAGAGATATTAGAAGGTGAGAATTCGTGAAATATGAAGATAAGATTGACATTTACGATGATCTTGGTAAGTGTCTGGCTGAAGATTTGCCGATTGAGACACTAAGTCCGCTCAATAATCCCTATATAATTCGTGTATTGAATTTTTTCAAAAGTACAGCCTTTGTAAATCTTCGAAAAATAGAACAGATGGTTCAACAAGGATCTTTTGGTTATAGTTCTGCATCTCGACAAGATGAGATTAGCATGCCGTGGCATGCACGTGATTGGAAAATTGTGGAGAATGCCTCAGCCATAGCTGAACGTTTAGATAAAGTGATTAGTGTTTCTAATTTTGGTAAGAAAAATAGTTCCTATGCTCGGCTTTTACCAGGGAATGACGTCTTGATGATAAAAATCCCCATGCGACGAATGCTGGCTGCTTCAGGTCGAGATCCTCCCTTTAGTATCACAGCTGTTGCACTAGGTCAAGTGCTCTCCGATATTTTTAACATTACGCCAAATACAGATCCTGATGGAGTGAATATCATTAAAAACGTGTTAGTTGGACGTTACCCGCAGACTATGGCGTTTCAACCTAGTAATCCAATTTTTAGTTTACTTCGTCCTTCCACATTGCAGGAAGGTCTAGGAACTGGCTATAAAACCGTCACAATTAATCATATTGTGGCCTTAGCAGAAAAAAGAACCTTTGATGCAGTTATATTGACTTCTCTTTTAGAGCAAGCTTCACAATTTGAAATGGGAAATGCATTAGGATGGTTTGAGAGATATAATTTACTTGCTTTCGCGTATCAGGGACTCAATGGCGATCGGCTCGTTTTAGATTTAATTGAAAAGAATAAGGAAGGAACTGTCGGGGATGTAGTTTCAAACTTGATTCGGATAGGGTTAGAAGATCAAGTTATTAAGCAGGGCCGAGGATTTCCTGCCAAATTATTTTCCGGATATCGAACGTATACCGCGAATGATTATCCCCTTTGGAATGCATACACATGTGCGGGGCTCTTAGCAGCCTGTATAGTAAATGTAGGCGCCAGTCGGGCAGCCCAATCAGTGGCATCTGTTTTTTCGGGCTTTAGTGATTTATGTATGTTTGAATCAGGCGGTCTCCCAGATCCAGATTGTGGGCGTGTAATGGGGGTTGGACTTGGATTGACGAAATTTTCACACGATGAAGGAGGGGCTGGTGGAATTGGTGCCTTTACACTTGATAATAATTTAATTCGACACGGTTCTGGTTTTATTTCACCCTGTCTTGCAGCAGCCATGTGTTTAGATAGCGGAACACAGCTGTTTAGGCCAGAAGTTACTTCAGGGGTGTTTTTCCGATTAAAAGAGGTGCTCGATTTATTTAAAGACCCATTAAAGAAAATAGTTGCAGCAGCAGAGGAGGTTAAAGCAAAACTTTAACAAAAAAGGGAGTGAAATTAATGCCTATGAGTGAGAGACGTGGTAAAAAACAAATAAAAAGCTGGGAACCCCAGTTTTATCCCGGATATGGCCGAGCTTCAGAGAGAAGACGAAAAGTTGTCAATCGAGATCGACGTTTAGTTAAATTACGAAACATTCCCGATGATGATATTGTAAGATTACTAGGACATCGTGCGCCAGGGGGCTTATACCTAAGTCTTCATCCACCCCTCGATGAGCTAATGGAAGCTTATGATCCCATTAAAGAATTAGTTATTCCTTCACCTGGGGCAGATTCTGGTGATAGAATGCGTTTTGTTCAAATGGTCGATAGTTTTTGGAGGCCTCCAATTGCCCCATGGTTACGAGAACGGATGTATTTTACGAGATTTAGGGGTATTGATACCGTAGTCGAAGCTGAGCGAACGCTCTTAGAAATGCGAGAGCGTGACGTTGAGGCTGCGGCGAAATTACTGATTGAAATGGAAGTATTTGATACTGGACGCACTGCATTGCGTTCCATCACCCCTCAAGGACATTCCACCCGATTGGATGAAATGGATTTAATGTTTGATGCCCGGAAACGGTATATTTTGGATTTTGATACGGGGCATATTGTATATACTAAAAATATGCACGCGGAAACCCTTGATAAGCCTGTGCCCCTTGGGTATCCGGTGACTGATAATGAATTAAAAGCAATTGATCCAACTTACCGCTGGGATACCGGTCAATATAAATCGAAGTCTGAAGTGTTGATAGTCCTTAGTCGGATAGGGGAATTAAGAATTCTTGGTGGCTTTAAGCCTGATATGATTAATGGTCTTTAGGAGGAGTTGAGATGTCAGGTCCATTACAAAAAGGAAAATTACCAAAAGAATTAACAGGTGAAATGGAAGCAACTGCTAAAGCATCCCAATATCTTCGTCAAGCAGTTCGAAAATTACGGGATTTTTTACCAATTGAGAAGAAAAGGCGTATCTGGAAAACACTTGAGAAAATTTTCGAAACTGAACCAATTACTAAATCCGATTATATGATGTATAATCGAGGAGGATATAAACAATCACCTCAAAAAACAACATTTCAAGATGAATCTATTGAAATTGCTTTGAAACGTAAAATTCCTAGTTACCATCATAGTTTAATGGAACCAATGGGACAACGAGAACTACGGCCATTTACTATTTCTCAAACAGATGTTAGTGTTGAACCAGAAGCATTACATTATCTGAATAATTTCGCAATGCAACAATTATATGACGATATTAAGAGAACCTTAATTTTAAATCTAGATATTCCGCATCGTACAATTCAAGTACGAGCTGATAAAGAAGTTACACCAGAAACCGTGAATCAATATCTACGATCTGTCCAACATACAATTGGAGGAGGCACAATTCTATTAGAACAATTTGCAGATGTCGATCCTTCCCTAGTTTCTGATGCATATTGTAAGGTCATTACCGGAAATGACGAAATTAAAGACTTTGTGGATCCACGGTTACTAATTGATATTGACAAGCAGTTCCATGAATCGAAAGTAAAGAAAATTAAAGAAGCAATCGGTGATACGATTCATCTCGTGATTCGCGCTCCTACTCTAGTAGTGCGCACGGGAGATGCCGGTGCGACCTTAAAGTGGGGGGCCATGAATAGCGTTATTGCATTTATCGGCACTTATCGATTGGCATTTGATAGCGTTATATCAGATATTGCGCATGCCACCCGTCAAGCGAATACGATTCTTATAGGGGAGAAAACTTGGTCTTCCCGCGCGCATTCACCGAATGAATTGGGTGGGATTCCTTTTGGTTACTTAGCAGATATCTGCCAAGGTGACTCGGAATTACCAGCAAAACCCTTTCTTAGAATTGTAAAGGAAGATGAGGAATTAGCAAGAAAATATCTCAGTAAAACAATAGGATGTATGAGTGTCATTGTTCCAGTTCTTACAGAAATATGGACTGGCTTATATACATCTGGCAATTTCAACCTTACCTCTGCCTTGCTCGCAGCCTCATTTTGTGCCGATATTCAGGAAGATTTTCTTGATATTTTAGCCAATTTAACACACAAATATTTTTCCAGAATTATAAAATACGACCGTGATGTAACTCCATCACGATGGTATAATCTTCGTTGGGTTATTGAAACAATTATCCATGAAGCTATGACTACTTTAGAGAAGTATCCAACAGCGATGGAATTATTATGGTCTGGAATCCAGCGCACTTTTCTCTTAGGGTCGATTGCAGCTAATATTGCTTCACTACTGACAGGATCCCCTACAGCCGGACTCTGGGGATTACGATATGCAAATTCTCTATTGGTCAAAGAGGGTTGGTTACGATCGGCAGCCGGAAGTGAAATGGTAGATCACATCGGAATGCCTAATTCATGTTCACTTCGACTTGAAGAAGGTGGCCTTCCTGAGCTTCAAGGGCTTAATACACCTCTTAATATATATGGTATTGCTCAGGCCTATGCTATGGCGGGTGCTGGATTTTGTGCCGCATTAGCACGTGGAGATCCTTGGGTTTGTTCACCTATTGTCAAAGTTGCGTTTGCTGACCCTAGTTTAAAATTTAATTTTAAAGATCCGCTTAAAGATATTATTGCTGGAGCTCAAAAATCCTATACGCCTGCGGGAGAGCGAATTCAAAAGAAGGAGGAATAATATGACTGAAGATGAAAAAATTTCGAAGAAGAAAGAGTGGTGGGAAAAGGAATTTAAAGATGGATGGTGGAAAAAGGTAGATTGGATAAAAGCTCATGATACAGAACCAGCAGGCATAATGCTTTTTATCGAATATATGTTAGATAAGGCTATTATCACCCCTGAAGCCGTTAAAGTTGCAAGCTTAGTTCCTCATCGATTGATTCTTCTCGAAATAGTGCATCCTACTCGAGGTAAAGAACACCTTTCCTTTATGATTTCTCCAACTTCTGTAAATCCTGGTATACCCGATGCAGAACCTGATGTACTTCTTAGTTTCAATTATTACGATCTCGCTCGTTTTCTTATGGATGAGGAAAATGATTTTACCATGCCCTTTTGGCTCGGTCGGGCACGAATTTATGGGAATTTGACCGTATTACTTGATTTAGCTGATATTCTAGAAGTGGCGAAAGGAAAAACAATTGATACAGCAAAAGAGGATCGGCCCTTTTTATGGCCTGTAGGACATCCTTAAATAGAAGGTGTGAATGGAATTGTCAAGTGAAAAGAAACCTTTTTTAGAAGTAAAAGATGTCACAGTAGAATTCGTTAGAGGCGAACCCTCGATAAGAAATATAAGTTTCACTATAAATGAAGGGCATTCCTTTGGAATCCTCGGAAAATCAGGTTCAGGTAAATCCGTATTGATGAATGCTATTCGCGGCACGAAAGAATTCGAACCTATCCGCGGAGAAATCCTTTTCCATCTTTCCTATTGTCCGAATTGTTTTTGGATCGAATATGGAAGTAAAGCGGGGGAAGCCTGTGCTAAATGTGGAGCAACGCTAGAATATAAAAATGTGAACTATTGGAAAGAGCGAAAAGAATTTACGCCCCTTTCATATGGGTTATATAATCGAATTTCTATCATGTTTCAGAGGAGCTTTGCCTTATTTGGAGAATTACCGGTCATGATAAATCTCCAAAGAGTCTTAACCAAAATTAATTATCCTCAAAAACTGAAAAATACACGCGCACTTCAGCTTCTCCAGCAAGTTAAGCTCGAACATCGGGCGACCCACTTAGCCCGCGATTTGTCAGGTGGCGAGAAGCAACGGTCAGTCTTCGCCATGTGCCTTGCCCGTGATCCTCTACTCTTCATTGCAGATGAACCCACCGGGACACTCGATCCTGTGACTTCGGTTGCGGTCCATGATGTCATGAAAAAGACCGTACAAGAAGAAGGTCTGACGTTGCTGGTGACATCCCACTGGCCGACAGCGGTAGTAGAATTATCAGAGGAAGCAATTCTTCTCGAAAATGGGGAAATGATATCGAAAGGCGATCCCCAGAGAATGGCAGATGAGTTTCTCGAGAAAATGGGTGAGGTCGTTATAGATCGCAGAGCATATGAAAATCCCCTCATCCGTATTAATAACTGCTTCAAAACCTACTATACACATGATAGAGGCGTTGTGAAGGCAGTAAATAATATTTCGTTTAATGTGATGGAGGGCGAGATCTTTGGCTTGGTTGGGGTGTCAGGCGCGGGCAAAACCTCGCTGGTTCAAATGCTCATTGGTGAAAAGAAAATCACCACTGGAAAAATCGAGGTTAAGATTGGGGATGACTGGGTTGACATGAGCGTCCCTGGAATTGAAGAACGTGGGCGGGCATTGAAATACATGGAAATTCTTCACCAGGAATACTGCCTATATCCTCACTTAACGGTCCTCGATAATCTAATTGGGGCAATAGAACAGCCCATGGGTGAAGAAATGAAGACAAAGAAAGCGTATGATGCGCTCCGAGGGGTCAATTTCACGAATAAAGAAATAGACAACCTCATCTATAAATTCCCTGATAACATTAGTGAGGGAGAACGTCACCGGGTAGCCATTGGCCGCGTTTTAATCAAAGAACCTAAAATCGTTATTTTAGATGAGCCAACTGGAACAGCAGACCCTCTTACAAGGATGGAAATCGTTCGCTCAATAAAAAATGCCAGAAATAATCTGAATCAAAGCTACATGATAATATCGCATGATATTGACTTCATCAAAGCAGTCTGTGATCGGGCAGTTCTCATGGCACAAGGTAAATTGATGAAACTTGGTGACCCCGATTCTGTTATTGATACATTCAGAGAAATTGAATCAAAGGCTCAATTTCATGCCTGAGTAAATTTATTCCATTTAATTATGTTGATCGAGTAGAATCCCTTTTATTCTCAACCGAAGCTTTTTTATAGGGTCTATACGACCGAACTTTTTTTGGTATAAAAATTACTTTAAGAAGCTTGTAGTGGTTGAAAAAGTAAGGAAGCTATTTAAGAGACCTTCTCGCATAAGGAAAGTTAGAAAAAGGAGAGCGGCAATCTTCGCGCTGCATGGTCTCTTGGATGTACAAGTGCGCAAAAATGGGTGAAAATAATGCCAACGAAGAGACAGAAAGGTGGGATTCTGGTCCTTATGGGAGGATTACCACTATTTTATGCGGGGATTTCTCAATTAATTTGGTTTTTTAATTGGCTACCTGATTGGTCCCTTCCAACGGATCTGCTTGAAATTATTTCTTTTATGGGTCCTTTTGCTTTCCCCATCTTAGGAGTTCTGGTCGTAGTAGCAGGGATCAACTTGTTGTTCAAAAAATCCTCGGGTGAAGTGTTGGCGCTTATTGGTGGCATAGCTGCATCCATTTGGGTGATAATCTATGGAATCTCGAACCTCATATCTTATATCCTTTCCCCTTTCCCTCCCCCTATTCAATATATTAGATACAACCTTCTTTATTTTATTATTCTAAATATCTTACTCCAAGACTGCCCTTTGATCATCGGGGCAATCCTCAGCTACAGAAGTAGATCCACATTTGAAAATACAGAATCAAAGATCTAGAGCAGCGAAATAGCGATAAAGAATGAGAATATCCGTAATTTTAGTTTCGTTCAAAAAATATATGATCAAAAATACGTCGGGCGCTTTCATTTCAGTGCGAATTACGCGCCTGCTCGGGGATTCTCCCCCGAAGATTCAGCTAAATGGTGGAGGTGGTGAGGGGTTGAATATGAGGAAAACATGTACTATTCAAAAAATTTTTTCTGAATAATCTCTCAAATATAGAGGTCTTAAATTATAAGTTAAAAAAATAAGGTATATATCCCAATTAATGATATAAAGTAACAAGGGATAAAAAGGAGGTGTGTCCAGATTTGGCTAATTGTGCTATATGCGGCGAAGAATTAACCATGCCTTTTTTTTGTAAACAATGTAAAAAACCTTTTTGTGTCGATCATAGGATTCCAGAAGCGCACAAGTGCGAAAAATTAAAGTCAATAAGAAGGACAATTCTACCCGAGGTTATCAAATTGAAACCTGAAATAAAAGATCCTTTTGTAATTGTCCGGGGAAGGAAAATTGATGTAAAAATCGGAATCCAAGGTTATTACAATTTATTTTTACAAAAATATGGGATTCGTGAAATAAAGGAGATAGAGAGGCTTGGTGAAATCGAAATCCTTGATTATTTAAACCTTAGAGATAATCTAATCAAAAAAATAGAAGGATTAGATTCTCTTGAGGGGTTAAAAATTTTGGATCTGAGTCGGAACCAAATTACAGAGATTGACGGATTAGAATCGCTCCAAAAGCTTAAAGTTTTAAACTTAAGTGGTAACAGAATACAGAGTATGAAGGGATTGAAGTACCTCACCAATCTTCGAAGGTTATTCCTTGATCATAATCAAATTACGGAGGTTAGTGATATAGATTATTTACCTTATATTAATGTAGTATCTCTTCGTGATAATCCAATTAGCCTAAAGGACAGTAATCTTTTAGGTGAATCAAAATTCATTTGTATCGAGGAAAAAAATTCACTTCTATTTTTACGAAATGAGGCTACTGAATTGTTTTATGATATATTGGCTATGTGGCGGAGAAGGAGTCGCGATTGGGAGCTTTTTTATATTTAATTTTTTTGATCGAGCAGTGGTGAGTTGATTTTTTGGAGACTAATGAGATTTTACTGAGTTTAAAAGATGCACTTATAAAAGGAGAAGAAGATCAATTAAGAGTAAATGAAAAATTACTTTTTTCTGAAAAAGAGAATTTGGGAGGTCATAATAATGGGTAAGGAAAAAGTTCCTAAGCAAGCTGAAGAATTGGGGTTTACCAAATTCCGTATGACTATCCTTTATGCAAGACCACAAAATATCAGCATAAGACAACGTGTTCTAACGAGATATATCCCAGATGTAATTTATGATATCCGTGATTATATTGCACGGAATGATTCTTCATTAATTGAAGAAATGGTTGGAACAAAAAATGTAACCGCTTATTATTTAGCCCAAAAAATGAATTTATACGTGGTGATATTCGACAAAGCTGCTTTTTGGACTATCATGAATCCTGCTAAGCACGCGCTTCAAATAAATATTTTTAGCAATAATGAAGAGCATGTTCGGGGAATTGCCAATGTTGTAAATCACCTATGGGTAGATGGCATTCTTGCTCATATGGATTGGAAATGGATTGAAAAAAAGTACAAAGTCGATAGAGAAGATTGTATAGCTACATGGAAAGAATTCTTGTAACCTAAGCATTAATAACTATAAAAATCTTATATTTATAACTATAAGATATTTCTCAATAACTATACGATATTTCCCGATACGATTATTGATACTTTCAGAGAAATTGAATCTAAAGCCCAATTTCATGCCTGATAAGAATTTCTTTTTTTGAAAAATAATTCTTTTTAACGATTCTACACAAATTTTTCATAGGTGATTAAAAAAATGCCTAGTGATGAAATCATTGGAAGTCTCAAGGATTCAATTGTGAAAGGAGATAAGGAAGAAGCCGTTACATTAACTAAAAAAGCAATAGAATCTGGATTAGATTCTAAAGTGATTTTGAATAATGGTTTGATTCAAGCAACTCAAATCGTGGGAACGCTTTTTGAAAAGATGGAATATTACCTCCCTGATTTGATCATCTCTGCTGATGCCATGATTGGGGTTATGGAAATAATAAAGCCTCACTTGGAAGGAGATCCAAACCAAAAACCCATGGGGACTATCTTAATTGGGTCGGCGGAAGGCGATGTCCATAGTATAGGGAAAAATTTAATGATTTCGCTACTACAAGGACAGGGATTCAAGGTGATAGATCTTGGAACCGATGTGCCTCCAGATAAGTTTATAGAAGAGGCAAAAAAATCCAAACCTGACGTGATCGGTATA